>SAAM01000623.1 GCA_009929415.1 Clostridia bacterium
CTGCCCTGAGAAAACATATCAGGAAGAATGGGATATAAAGGGACTCAAGGAGAAAATCCAGCAGCAGTTTGCAGCGGACATAAACATAGAGGAAGAAATCTCTAAGATAGACAATTCAAAGATGAAGAGCATCATAAAAGACATGGCCCGCAGGATATACGAGATGAAGGAATCCATGCTTCCGGAAGAAGAGTTCAGGGAGCTTGAAAGAGTAATACTCCTTCAGGTAGTAGACTCTAAATGGATGGACCACATAGATTCAATGGATCAGCTTAGACAGGGAATGGGACTTAGAGCAATAGGACAGGAAGACCCTGTAAGAGCATATCAGATAGAAGGATTTGACATGTTTGATGCCATGACTGAGAGCATCAAGGAAGAAACCGTAAGATATCTCATGAGCTTCCAGATCCAGAAGCAGGAAGAAAAGCCTGTGCAGATTCAGAGAAAGGCCGTGGTAGATCTTGAAAAGGTTCAGGAAGGATTTGAAAATTCGCTTGAAGAAAAAGCAGCTGCACCTAAAAAGACAGAAAAGGTAGTTGGAAGAAATGAAGAGTGCCCTTGCGGAAGTGGAAAGAAATACAAAAAATGCTGTGGAAAGGACCAGTAAAATATGCTCAATTACGCAGAACATAAACTGAAGATGGAAAAAATACAGGAATCTCTGAGCGAAATCAAGGTGTCTCTTTGACATAGATGGCCTTATTACAGAAAAAGAGATAATAGACAATCAGATGCAGGATCAGAGCTTCTGGGAGGATCTTGAAAACAGCCAGAAGCAGGTAAAGAGGAACAAGGAGATAGAGGATATACTTGAGGATTACAGGGATGCCGAAACCGGCGTCCTCGATCTCGAGGTGCTTTTTGAGATGGCTCAGGAAGACGAATCCATGGAGAAAGAGCTTGAAAAAGAGCTGGATACCATAAACGAAAAAATAGAGGAGCTGAAGCTTGAAACAATGCTGGATCAGGAGTATGACAGCAACAATGCCATACTTTCGATACACGCAGGAAGCGGAGGCCTTGATGCTCAGGACTGGGCAAAGATGCTGCTGAGGATGTACATGCGATTTGCGCAGGAAATGAGATTCAATGTAAAGGAGCTCGACTACAACCAGGATCCGGAGGCAGGAATAAAATCTGTGACCCTCAGGATTTCAGGAAAGAACGCATACGGCTTCCTGAAATCAGAAAAAGGCGTGCATCGCCTGGTGCGGATGTCCCCGTTTGACTCCTCAGGAAAGAGACATACCTCATTTGCTTCAGTGGATGTAATACCCGAGCTGGATGACACGGTAAAGATAGACATAAACCCTTCAGA
>SAAM01000624.1 GCA_009929415.1 Clostridia bacterium
TTCCACAGATTTTGAAAGTTCTTGTATTTTAATGTACAACCATAATTTTTTATGATAATCTAAAATTATGGAAAAGAAACTTACAGAAAATCAACTGGCGAAATTCACTAAGAAAGACATTATTGCAATGTATCTTTCTATTCAGAAGATAGCTGAGTCACAGGAACTACAGCTCGCCGAAATGAATCAGAAGCTCGATCTTCTGATTGAGCAGCTTGGGATTGCAAAACAAAACCGATTCGGAAGATCTACTGAAAAAGTAGACCTGGACGGTCAGTTTTATATGATATTCAACGAAGCGGAGGTTGTATTCAGCGATAAGCTGTCTACGGAACCTACCCTCGAAGAGGCATGCCCTGAAACATATGAAATCGAAGTTGTCACAAAACGCAGAACCAAGCAAAAAGGCAAGCGTGACGAGGACCTCAAAGGTCTTCCTGTTAAAATAATCGAGCATACCATCTCTGATGAGGAGCTTAATAATAAATTTGGCACATCATGGAGGCGTTTACCGGACGAGGTATACAAGCGTCTTTCATTTCGCCCAGCGGTATTTGAAGTTGAAGAACATCATGTCGCTGTTTATTGTGGTACAGATAATGAAACCATAATAAAGGCTCCAAGACCAGTGAGTCTTCTTAGAAACAGCATCGTGACTCCGTCTCTACAGGCAGCAATACTTAACAGCAAGTATGTCAATGCCATGCCTCTGTACCGTATAGAGCAGGAATTCAAGCGAAATGGTATCAATGTGAAAAGGCAGGTAATGGCTAACTGGACCATACTTACATCCGAAAGATATCTGTCTCTTCTCTACGACAGACTCCATGAGAAGCTTCTGGAAAGTGATGTCTGTCAGGCCGATGAGACCACTGTAGAAGTCTCCAAAGATGGCCGAAGTGCCGGAGCCAAAAGTTACATGTGGGTATATCGCACTGGCAAGATGCACACTTCTTACCCGATAATTCTATATAATTATCAGAAGACGCGTAATGCTTCGCATCCGGAAAAATTTCTCAAAAAATTCAAAGGAGTCTTAGTTTCCGATGGATATCAGGCATATCATTCTATGGATAAGAACTCACCTGATATAACTGTTGCAGGATGCTGGAGTCATTCGAGGCGAAGGTTCTCCAACCTAGTCAAGTCCCTTGGAAAGGAAAAGTCCAAAGGCACCCTTGCACAGGATGCACTTAAGCAGATATCTGCTATTTACAAGATTGAATCTCAATTTTCAGAGCTTGAACCAGAGGAACGTCTAAAACAGCGACAGCTGATTTTGAAACCTCTCGTGGAGGCCTTCTTTGATTGGATTAAATCC
>SAAM01000625.1 GCA_009929415.1 Clostridia bacterium
AAGGAAACGTATATCGTCCCCTGTGGCTCTTTTCTTCGGACCCTTGGTCCTTCCGCCGTTTCTGCGGAATTTGGCTTTTATTTCCCTCTCTTCGAGCATAAAGGTCATTCTCTCAGTTTCGTACTCTATACCAACCGGGCTGAGTGCTGACGCTTTTTTTGAGAGCACCATTGCGGCAAGCCCCCAGTCCTGGGTAACTATAATGTCGCCGCATCCGGTGATGTTGATTATCTTGAGATCTGCTTCCTGGGATCCGCTTTCAACGGTTATATGTTGGGAAGAGATTATATTATGGTTGAAGCTGGCAACTGTTATTACCGGTATGCCGTATTTTGCCCCGGTCTCTGCCGTATGCTGCAGTACTGACTTGGGACATGCGTCCGCATCCACTATTATTCTCAGTTTATATTCCTCCGAATATAATAATATTTATTATTGTCAATTATAACAATGATCACTTCAAAATTTTACCCTAAGGACAGCGAAGATCTTAGACTAAGCGGAAAAAAGAACATTCAGAAAAATATGTGGTTTTGCTCTGCAGGGGATAAGGAAGCAATTGCTGCCCAAAAAGTAAAGTCAGAAGGCCTGCAGGACGAACATAATGAAGCACATCAAGAGAAGGCCCTGATTTTTTAGGGCCTGTTGTTGTTTCCGGTCTCAGTGTGTGAAAAGATCAAAAGCTATTTTTGCAAGCAGGAATATAAGAACAACGATCATCATCGGGCGGATAAATTTTCCGCCCTTTTTCAGTGCATAGGCAGAACCTATATAGTTTCCGATAATGTTGCATATCCCGGCAGGGATCGCGATCTGGTAATATACTGTCCCGGCCAGGGCAAAAGTTAAAAGAGAGGCGTAATTTGAGGCCAGATTGACTATTTTTGCGTTGCCGGATGCTGTCTTAAGGTCATACTTCATTATTGAAGAGAAAGCGAATATGGCGAAGGTGCCTGCGCCAGGACCAAACATTCCGTCATATCCTCCGACAAGAAATCCTATCAGAAGTGACAAAAAGATGGCAGCTTTCCGGGACAAAAAGTGAGAATGGTCATCTTCACCCATATCTTTTTTCAGAAAGATGACGACCGCAGCAATCGGGAGGATAAGCAGCAGCATAGTTTTAAGCACATGATCAGGTATCATCAGAACAACAGATGCCGCTATACCTGATCCAATGAAAGAGCTGAATGCGGCCAGCAGTGAAGACCTTACGTTGACTGCACCGGCAGACCAGAATTTAAAAACTGAGAGAGTTGTGCCGCAAGCGCTTGAGAACTTATTGCATCCATATGCAAAATGTGTGGGCATGCCCGTAAAG
>SAAM01000626.1 GCA_009929415.1 Clostridia bacterium
GGAGACGGAGACGGAGACGGAGACGGGGTATTACATTCCGTATACGTTTCGTATTCGTTGTGAATACTAGTAGTATCGCCTGTAGATTCTTGCGTATTACTAGAATCATCTTGAGTATCATCTTTATCTTTATCCCATCTAGCATTAATCGCTTTTCTAGCCTTCTCTGATCGTGCCTCTGAGCCATATATCCAAGGCTGGTTTACATCCCAGTCATGAATGATAAACAGGTCTCCTTCATGCTCTAGGAAGCAAATCTTAGGGTCCAGCAGCGCTTCAACGAACTTTCCCTGCTCTCCAGTCCAGCCTGTGAGGTCCTCGATGTCGGAGGCGTCAAGGTTCTTCAGCTCGCCTCGCTTATAGATTTTTGCGGCGATACTGAAGAGCTTCATGAGGCAGTAGAATCCCTCAAATCCGGTCATCCGAATGAGACGCTTGGTCTTAGGATGGTCGACAAAGTCAACATCGATGCGCATGTCTTGCTTAGCCATTGTTTCCTCCAAAGTAAATCAGACTGATCATGTCTATGAATTTCGATTGGGAACCTGCTGTTAGAATTGCGTCAATGATTTTCTTCTCGTCTTTTGAGCAATAAAGGCTTATCGGCAATGCACGATAAAATTCCGCCGGTTCCATTCTCAGATGCTTGCATGCAACATGCATCACCTTGTTGAAGCTTGCTCTTTCAGGATCAGTAGCCTCGATATGTCGGTTGTGGGTAATGCCCGATATCTTTTTTAATGCCTCAATTCTTCCCCATCTAGTTGTGAAGTCATAGTTATCAATCGATATATAAACTGCCTCAAGCACTTCTTCAAACCCATATTTTCGGATGAGTTTTCTCAAGTCTCTCTTTGTTGTTTCGCTGAAACTCTCATCAATCTCAGGGCTATTGGCGTAAAATAGCTGCTCAATTTGCTCAACCTGGTAGGTAAGCGTATCGCTCAATCCGCTTTTCCACTGCAGGATCATATCGGTCATATTCTTTTTCTCTTGGAGGTCCTCAATCTGCCTTCTTGATTTCTCGACCTCGCTCAGCTCGGACAGTTTCTTATCGCTCTTTCCTCCATTGCACTCACGGCATGCAGAGACAAGGTTCTCTATCGAGTTGTCGCCACCCTTGGAGATAGGGACGATATGGTCTATCTCAAGGATAGCTTCTGGAGCTTTCTTCCCACAGTATTGACAGGTGAACAGGTCACGCTTGAATACTTCAAACCTAATGGATTGCGGTATTGTTTTTCTCTTAGACATGACTCTATCTCCCTTGCCCGAAGGCGTTGTGTGTGAGTGCCTGTGCGATCTTGGGGCAGACTG
>SAAM01000627.1 GCA_009929415.1 Clostridia bacterium
AAAGCAATAGACCTTAATAAGCCCCGGTGGCTGTTGGCTCATGAGAATGTGGTATTTGCCCGTTCACTGCTTAACAATCTGGGGTATAAAGGCAAGACTAGACGAGCTGAATTGAAACTGAAGAAGAATCAGGTCTTTACAGATCTACGAATCATCGACCTCTATGAAGACGCAACCATTGATCATGAATCACCGGAGACTGTTCCTCTGGATGAACGAAAAGGCAACTGGGTACAGAAGTATCACTCCAACAATGATGGATCAATTTTTGTGAGCTCCCAGTTCTTCAGGTATCAGGAGGTTGAAGAATTCATCAAGGAAAACTTTCAGGGCGGAGAGCCGTTTCAGAAAAATGGAGGGACTTCATGAATCTGGAACAAATCAAGAATCTGCTTTCTCTTGGAGAAAATCAACGTGTTGAGTTCAAGTCTTCCATCCGTAACCTTGAGGGATTGGGGAAAACCGTGTGCGGATTTCTCAATAGCGCTGGCGGGTATCTGATTTGCGGTGTGAGCGAGAGAGGTAAAATACTCGGTATTGGTGATTCTCCTGACGCAGTGAACAAGCTCGAGCGGTATTTGATTGAACATATCTCTCCGAAGGCTTTTGTTGCTGTTCAAACTGAGGAATTAGAAAAGAAGCTGGTGATTTCCATTGAGGTTCCAGCAGGGAGTGATGTCCCGTATGCTTTCAAAGATGTCATTTACATCCGAACGGGTGAGCTCACTCAAGTAGCAAAATCCCAAACCATCCGCGATATTGTGATGCGACATCAAATTGAACCTGAGCGTTGGGAGCGCCGCTTCTCTTTCGCTGATTTAGAGAGAGATATTGATGTACAAGGAATAAGGGCTGCTGTGTCAGAAGCAGGGAATGTGCGTAGAGCGCTGTTTCGGGATGAAAAAAATCTATCCATGGTCTTGGAGGACTTCTCGGTTGCTCGTTACGGGCGATTGACAAACGGTGGAGATGTGCTTTTTACCATAAATCCTGCCATCCGATTACCCCAGACTCGAATCAGGGCTATGTGCTACAGTTCAGATAAAGCAGGCGATACATTCATTGACATGAAATCTTTCGAAGGCCCGTTGCATCGTATCTTCGAGGATGCCTATGCATTCATCATTCGTAATACTTCCAGCATCTCCAAATTCATCAAAGGTAATCCCAAACGCCTTGATGCCCCGTTATATCCTGAAGAAGCGGTTCGCGAGGCATTGATAAACGCGTTGGCACATCGGGACTATAGTGCAGCATCCGGAGGTGTCAGCATCCATGTGTATCCTCATCGGCTGGAGATATGGAACTC
>SAAM01000628.1 GCA_009929415.1 Clostridia bacterium
GAAAGGTTCCATCGTCGTCTTTGAGTCTACTGTCTATCCCGGAGTAACTGAAGATATTTGCATTCCAATTCTTGAGAAAGAGTCTGGACTTGTTTGCGGAAAGGATTTTAAAGTTGGCTACTCGCCGGAGCGGATTAATCCTGGTGATAAAGTGCATCGTCTTGAGACTATAGTAAAGATTGTTTCTGGAATGGATGCTGATTCCCTGGATACTATTGCCAAAGTCTATGAGTTGGTTGTTGAGGCAGGCGTGTATCGTGCAGCCTCTATTAAGGTAGCCGAGGCAGCCAAAGTAATTGAGAATAGTCAACGTGATATCAATATTGCATTTATGAATGAACTGTCGATTATCTTCAATAAAATGGGAATTGACACCAAATCAGTATTGGAGGCTGCTTCTACCAAGTGGAACTTTCTTAAGTTCTTCCCTGGTTTGGTAGGAGGGCATTGTATCGGTGTAGACCCATACTATCTTACCTATAAAGCGGAACAGCTTGGATACCATTCGCAGATTATTCTTGCCGGTAGACGCATTAACGATGATATGGGGAAATATGTAGCCGAACATGTAGTAAAGAAATTGATTTCTGTTGGAACAGCAGTGAAAGGTGCCAAAGTTGCTGTATTGGGTTTTACTTTTAAAGAAAATTGCCCAGATACAAGAAATACCAAAGTCATCGATATTGTTAATGAACTACATGAATACGGTATAGATCCACTGGTCTGCGATCCAGTTGCTGATGCCAGGGAAGCAAAACATTTGTATGGGATAACTTTTACACCATATGCAGAGCTGCGAGATTTGGATGCTTTGGTGATTGCTGTTTCCCACACTCAATTTTCAAAATTTACGAAAGAAGACCTGGATTGTTTATTCAAACAGGATGCCAGGGTCCTCATCGATGTGAAGTCAATCCTTGTCCGCACGACATTTGAAGAAGCAGGATACTGTTATTGGAGTCTGTAGAAATGGGATACGAAAACATTGTGTTTGAGAAAGGTTCTACATTTCTCGTAACTGGTGGTGCAGGTTTCATTGGTTCAAATTTGTGTGAAGCAATTTTGAACCTTGGCTATCAGGTGAGATGCCTCGATGATTTATCCACTGGGCATATCAAGAATATTGCTGATTTTTTTTCAAATCCCAATTTTTCATTCATGCAAGGGGATGTGAAAGATTATGCAACCTGTCTTGAAGCTACGAAAGGGATGGATTATGTTCTTCATCAAGCAGCTTGGGGAAGTGTGCCAAGAAGTATAGAGATGCCTCTCTTCTATGAAGAGAACAATGTACTGGGATCACTACATA
>SAAM01000629.1 GCA_009929415.1 Clostridia bacterium
TTGCCATTAGCAAGCACCCATTTTTCAATATCGGCCTTCTCGTCGTCAATCATGTAAGGAATAATCTCAGGCTCAATTTGCAACTTATTAGCAGCATCTTGCAGTTTAACCTCAAACTGCGCAATAAAAGCCTTGATTACATTGATACGGCGCTGCAGGTACTCGTCAAATACCTCGCAATGATCCTGAACCTTCAGGTGCGCATCCATGAACAGCAGCTTAAGGGCCACCCCGGAGATAGCTCCAAGACCTTTGACTGCATCAAAGCTGATATCAGGTGTCTGAGTAATCGTGTAAATCATCCTTAGCAGTGTCTCTATCTCAAGCTTCACTGCTTCAGGAGCATTCTGCCATGACAGATATTGAGCTGATGCATCCTCCCCCTCAAGCTGAAGAACAGCACCCGCCTCACCTTTCTTTGCAAACCCTGTCAAGTTCCCCTTAACAACAATCTTCGGTGACGCGTGATAGTCATTAGTGTCAGCGAAGTTGGAAAGCAGTTTCTCAAGCCTGTCAATCAAGTTCTGCACATCGGCCCACTCAACTTCCTCCTGCTTGCCATACACAACCGGTATCTTGCCGACAGCATTCTCTTTTGGATAATCTTCAACAAGCTCATAGCCGGAACTGCCTTGCACCCACTTGAAAAACAGTTCATTGGTGTAAGTCTCAAAGTATGTTGCCTTTTTCTTGTCAGGTCCTTCAACGACATACTCCCTTGAGAAAGCGATCATGTCTCCCGAATCGTCAAAATAAGGGTAAAGGTTATCACCAAGGAGAGGCGAGAACACAGCGCAACGGAGCTTGTACTTGCTGTTGAAGCCATAGGTGTTGTTATCTCGCATTACTGGATACCACAACTCTGCCACCTCTGTACAGGAAAAGATCTGCCTTGCAACCTTCCGGTTAAGAGACTTCTCTTTCACATCAGAGAGCGCTCTCTTTACCGCCTGCAGGACTGTTTTCTCTTGTTCCTCCTGCGCTTCTGCATTAAGCCACACCGGGTTACCGAATAGGAATGCAACATGTCGCTTAACAATTAGCTTCTGAAGTGCCAGGGCTATACGAGCAACCGGCTCTTTTCTTATCGTGGTCTCTTCAGTCCCTTCCACGACTGATATCTTCTCCACTCCGGCGGTAGTCTTGTCAACCTTGACATCTTTGTCCTTGCGCTTGGTCTTGTCCATTACATCATGCTCCTTCGGATCAAGCATCTTCGCCATTGCAAGATCTGGCTCTGCCAAGCCTCTTCTTGTCTTCAACTCAGTTATCACCCTGGCGTAATTCGGAGTCTCTTCTCCTTGCTGA
>SAAM01000630.1 GCA_009929415.1 Clostridia bacterium
GGCAGACGATTTTTCTCCGATTGACGAGAATGGAACATCTTTTGTTGACAAATGCTATTCCAGGTCTTATCTGAGGCATCTCTTCATCTCTTCCGAGATATTGGGTGCACAGATAGCAAGTGAGCATAATCTGGCGTTTTATCTCTGGCTGGTCGATCAGGCCCGTCTGCACATAAAAGCGGGAGATTTTGTGACCTGGAAAAATTCTATGGTGAAAAAACTTGAGACCAGACTCTGATGAAGGCAAACTATCATATTGTCAAGATTGACAAGTATATAATAAAGAAATTTATTGGCACATATCTCTTTATACTTGCCGTCATAATAGCTATTATTATAATATTCGATATAAGTGAGAAGATAGATAACCTGGTTGAAAAAGAGGCCCCTCTGAAGGCTATTATCTTCAACTATTACGGGAATATGGTCCCATACTATATCAATCTGTTCAGCCCTCTGCTGGTTTTCATCTCTGTTATATTCTTTACATCCAAGATGGCCTCAAACAGTGAGATTGTAGCTATTCTTGCCGGAGGTATAAGTTTTAACAGGATGTTGTATCCCTATCTTATTTCGGCTTTCTGTATCGCAATGCTTAGTCTCTCGATGAACCTCTTTATTATTCCTCCGGCCAACAGAGTCAGACTCGAGTTCCAGAACAAATACCTCAAGGACAAGCCTTATGTGGCGGGGAGTAATATTCACCTGCAGCTTCATCCGGGAACCTATGTCTACATACAATCTTTCAATACCGTTGACAACCGGGCATCGAACTTTACCCTTGAGACAATAGAGGGGCACTCTCTAAAGTCAAGGTTGAATGCTGAAAGCGCACAGTGGGATACTACAAAGCAGTGCTGGGTTTTGAGTAACTACTACCTCAGGACAAGCCAGGACGGGAGGGAGAAGATTGTTGCAGGCAATCAGATTGATACTGTACTCAGTCTAAAGCTTACTGACCTCAATCAGAGGACAAACATTGTTGAGTCGTACAACATTTTTGAACTCGATGAGTATATCAAGACGCAAAAGATGAGAGGGGACATGAGGGTTAAGTATGCCCAGATAGAGAAGCATACTCGTTTTGCCATACCATTTTCCGCATTTATACTGACAATTATGGGTGTCTCGCTCTCTTCGAGAAAGAGACGCGGAGGTATTGGTATGAATCTGGGAGTCGGTATAGCCCTGAGCTTTGTCTATATTCTTTTCCTGCGATTCAGCCAGATGTTTGTCCATTCGGGCGTAATGCCTCCATGGCTTGCATTGTGGGTGCCAAACATAACATTTGGTTTTATCGCGTACTAT
>SAAM01000094.1 GCA_009929415.1 Clostridia bacterium
TTTTGATAATTTTGAATGTAACAAACCAATGCATAAAGCAGCCATTGCACACCTGAAAACTGGTGAAAGTGCAATCGTATGTGGAAGTGTGGGTTGTGGTAAAACCCATCTAGCATATGCTGCTGTTCGGTATCAGATAGAAAAACTTGTGGACGCTGAATACATCCTTGCGTTTGATATGTTCAATCAGATCAAGCGGACTTTCAAAGATGAAACCGGAAAGGAAACAGACCGGCTTATGGATTGGCTGAGCAACATCCCCTATCTGGTGATTGATGAATTGGACAAGACATACCGCAAGGATACCGAATACGTGTACCTCAATAAGCTGATCAATGCCAGGTACAACAATTGCCTGCCAACGGTCCTGATCACCAATGCCAATGAGGATGAACTGGTTGATCTGTTGGGGGCATCAGTGAAAAGCCGGGTTGCTGGAACAGGCGGGATCATCAACATGCCGGAAGGCGATTATAGGCCCAAGGAGAGTGAGTGATGAAGAAGAGAGCAGGTACCGCAATCATTGGAAATCGCACAACAGGACCCGTAAGACAGATTGAATTTGCATCAAAGCAAGCCGCCTGCAGGGAGTTGGGAATCACAATGAAGCGCCTGGAAAGGATCATTGATAAGTGCCTGCAAATTGAATACGAAGGGGCCGAATATTTTCTAGATGAATTATTGCCCATCACAGGGGAAGAAGAATGAAAAAGAGCCAGGAATATTTTGAGTTCAGGGTGAAAATGCTCAACAGGGCAAATGGGAAGTGTGAGATATGTGGAAAGCCTATCACCTTTGAAACCATGCAGCTTGCTCATAAGATCCCTCAGACAAAATTCTACTTGCACAAGTACGGAAAGAAAGTCCTGCACAATGCACGTAACATTGTCGTTTGCTGCTCTCTCAGGTGCAATAGCAGAGCACTCATGAGCCCGGCAACCCATCCACTTGAAGCTAATCAACTGATTGAGCAGATTCAATCGGAAATTAAAAAGGAGAAACCATGATCGAAAGAGTAGAGGCTATCAAAAAGGTAATTGAAGAACGGATCAGACAGAACCAGAAATGGGGATATCCCCAACAGAACACCCCGTTTGAATGGTTGTCGATTCTGACAGAGGAAGTAGGTGAGTTTGCAGAAGCTCTCAACAATGCGTTGCTCGGACCTTGCCCGCTTCCAGGAGGAATGGAAAGGGCAATTGATGAAGTAATCCAGGTTGCAGCTGTTGCGGTATCCATCATCGAACACCTATCAAAAACAGATCCACAAGAAAGCAACGAGAGCGTACCGGAACCAGGGTACCGGAGGAGGGGTTACATGTATAACGATTCGGAGGATCAAGATGCAGAGAACTAACATAGAATGGGCGGACAGCACATGGAACCCGGTAACGGGGTGTCATAACAATTGCCCTTACTGCTATGCAAGGTCAATTGCAAACAGGTTTAAATCATCGATTGAAACCATTGCTAAGAAATGCAGGGTGAGTGCTTTGGCGTTTACGCCGGGGAAGAATGATGCAACCTATGAAGGTGAATACCATTGTCCATTTCCTTTTGGATTTGATCCTACATTCTACAGGGAGAGGCTTGCAGAACCACAGAGCAAGCGAAAGCCACAGCGGATATTTGTTTGTTCCATGGCAGATCTGTTCGGACCATGGGTGCCGGACAAATGGATAAAGGAAGTGTTCAACGCTTGCAAGGCAGCCCCGCAGCATAAGTATATGTTCCTGACAAAATTTCCTGAAAGATATGAGTTGTTGTATAGAAAGGAACTTCTTCCCGAACTTCCGAATTTCTACTATGGGACAACAATAAACATAGAATATCAGATGGATACTGCATATTGGACATATAACCCGAAAGTACGCACCTTCCTTTCAATTGAACCAATCACAGATCCTTTCCCAATGATCGGATACGAACTTCCAACCCTTTTCACACATGACATGGTTATTGTAGGAGCTGAGACAGGAAACCGTAGAGATAAAGTCATACCAAAGCGGGAATGGATAGATCCAATCGTGCGTGAATGTGCTGCCACGTGTGTTCCATTGTTCATGAAAGACAGTCTCATACCCATCATGGGTGAGGAAAACATGATCAGGGAACTTCCCGAAGGGTTGAAGCTATGAAACTAAGGGTGAAGTTGATCTATTTGGTCCTTATCGTTCTTGGGTTACTTATAGGTATGGAATACGGGGTGCTGCAAGCATCGGCATATTTTATCCTGGTGTTTGCATCATGTGCCCTGACAGTGGATGTGGAGTAACAACATGGAGAAAAATGTATTTTTCCATTTTACGAGAAGGGATGCAGCACACCAGATCAAGCGTGAAGGCCTCACAAAAGGAGTAACGCCGGTAATGGACGAAGACCAAACAGCCTTTCTGAAACATACCCAATGGCTCACAACCGTTGCCGATCAGAGTGATCAGCAATGGACAGATGGATATAAGTCACGATTTGGTGTGAGCCGGACAGAAGCAAGGGTGAAGATCAACATTCCAACACCATTCATGGGAAATGTGATGGAGTTTCAGGAATTCTGCAATCTATTCAAGGACCACCTGCCTGATAAATTCAATGCTTTTCCAGAACTATCTAAGGGTTGGTATGTGTACTTCGGAGATATACCGAAAGCCTGGATTGCCAATATCAGGTTTTACTAGGAGTGAATATGAAAGCTGTGAAGTTTTTTAGAAGAAATAAGCAAAGTGTTGTACAGAAACAAGTTAAAGGACAATTGTATGAATACGATAATAAGATTTGGAAAGTAACTGCTGATCTGTACAGACATGACGGCCATTTCATATTCATCCAAAGAAAGGAGGGTATAAGAATAATCATGCGTGAGGTTCTATTTGAAGAAGGGAGGTTGAGAATATGCAGCCAGAAATGAATCTTCCTGGAATGAGGAAATACTTTGACAATCCAGGGGACGCGCTCAAGGCAGGAAAGGGTGCATATGCAACAGGCAGCATATCACTTCCTGGTGAATTTGGAAGGGAAATGATTGTCGTATTCCCAAGAACGGGACAGAACTACATTGCATATCCTACAGCGCCAGGTGTTCCTATTCGTAAGGCAACCACCAAGGAGGTAGACAGCGTTACCATGTGGAGGTCTATCTAAATGAGCAATCAGAGCCCTAAGAAGAAAACCCGGCCAACAGTGGTCGAGCTTCATCCTAAAAGGAAACGGATTGAAAAGGAGCTTGCAGAAGGTTTACCAATCAGGGCCATTGCAAAGAAGTACGGAGTATCAAGGCAAGCCCTGGAAGGGTACAAGCGGAACAGGCTACCGTCACAGTTGGCCAAGGCGGTTGAGAGAAGGGATATTACCAATGCCGAACAGCTATTTGAAGTCATTTTGAAGGCTGTACAGCGAATGGAAAAGATCAGTGATGCTTGTGACAAGTTTCTGGACGACCCGGACAACCCAGGCGAATATTATATGGGACCGAGAGCCCATGATGTGAAGGTGATCTACCTTCAGAGGGTGGAATACCAGAACAAGAAAGGGGAAACATCCTACAGATGGGAGAAGCGTACAGCACAGCTGCAAGATCTTATTGCAAAGATAGAGTCTGATGGGGATAAGAACGTAACCGCATTGCGCACAAGCGACATGGATCCCAGGTATCTTTTGGTGAAGAGCAGCGAAACACTCACAAAGCAGATGGATACACTTGTACAGGCATGGAAGGCGGTTGACCAGGGAAAGTCCTCCTTCATTGGAACACCTGCTTGGGACCAGGTAGTAAGCGTGATCCTGAAGAGCACAGACAAATTTCCTGAGGTGAGGAGGGCTATTGCTGATGGTCTTAGCCAGATCACTAGCTGAACAACTTGCAGCCAGCATAGACCCGTACAGGTATCTAAAATCACTAGGATGGGTAGCGTTCGATTGGCAAAAAGAAGCTCTTACCCCAGGGATAAGCCGCCTGATCCTGCTTTGTGCGAGACAATCAGGAAAAAGTACCGTTACAGCTGCCAAAGTGGTACACAGGGCTAAGTACTTCCCAGGCAGCTTGATTTTGTTGTTTGCACCAACAGAAAGTCAGGCAATCATCCTCATGGATAGGATATCAAAATTCATGAGCCAGGATCCCGAGATCATCCTGGTAAGGGACAGCACCGAGACAAAGAAGCTGCTTAATGGAAGCATCATCAAAGCTTTCACAGCCTCACCAAAGTCTGCAAGAGGATATTCTGACCCTGATATCATTGTCTTTGATGAATCAGCGCAGGTTGATGATGAACTGTATTTGACGGTAAGGCCTATGATGACCGGTGGAAAGACGGATCTAATCCTACTCTCGACACCATATGGAAAAACTGGTTTTTTCTATACAACCTGGATAAAACCATCAGACAGATGGGTAAAGGTAATGGTCCGTCCAATAGATATATTGCATGAGGTAATGCCATCGAAGTATCCCAAATTCGACTATGAGCAATGGGTGAAACAGCAGGCATCAATAGGAGTAAAGGCATATATCAGCCCAAGGCATACGCAAGAATTCCTGTTGGATGAATTGGACACGATGCAGGAGCATTGGTACCGCCAGGAATACGGGTGCGAATTCTTGGATCCGGTGGACAATGCTTTCAATATGGAAGCAGTCATGAGAGCCTTCCAAACAAATGAGCGGGCTTTCGGCCTAGAAATGAATGAAGCTGAGATAGTCAAATCATCATCGACAGCTCTTTGGGACGATTAGGAGGAAGTATGGATTTTGTTTTTTCACAGGACCTAGGAAAATTGGCAGACTACCATGGGCAGGTTTTGATACAAACCAAGCTTCAGGTCAAGTCCAGGATGGAAGCTGTAAGGCAGTGGGGCTTGGATGGGGATGCAGAAGTCATGTGGCCTAAGATGGTGGTACGTTGGATCAACCGCAAGCAATGCAGTTATCCAGATCTGATTGAAGAAACCAAGATCAGGCTCAGCGATCCTATTTTGGTAAATAATGTAATTCACCTGGTGGATGCAACAGGGGTTGGTGTGCCTACAATAGACTTCATGCGTGAATCCGGGCTGAACCCGTTGGGGATCTGGATAACAGGAGGCAGCCAGGCAGGGACCAACACCACAGGCTTGACCGTACCAAAGGTTGAGCTGATCAACGCGCTGCAGCTAGCCCTTGATTCAAACATGATTGAGTTTGCACAAGGATTGAAGGAAGAGACGCTCAAGCAATTGCTTCACGAGTTCAGTACGTTCAAGGAAAAGAAAACTCAAAAGACAGGGGCAAAAACATATGAGGCATGGAGGGAATCAGATCATGATGACCTTATCCTAGCCCTTGCCATGGCAGTGTGGTGGATCCTGAGGACTGTGGGAATCAACACAATCCAACACAGGAGGTTGCAGACAGAAAATGACTACGACCCTCTAAGAAATGGATTGTAAACAGTCTTATCGTTGTTGCTAAGGGGTACGTTACCATTCGTACCCCCTTTTTTTGTGTTATGGGGTGTTACACAATGTTCCCATGGAGAAACAACAGCGCTACCAGCAGCTTATTCAGCTTTGGGGGGACCTGAAGAACACCCGGACCAATTATGAAGCCGGGTGGAAGGATATCACCCGATTCTGTGCGCCGGAACGTGACTTCTGGACAACCATCAAAGAGAACGCCTACAGCCCGTCTACACAGATCTATGACGGTACACCCATATCAGCCCTCAACTTGTTAGCCAACGGCCTTCAGGGGTACATGGCATCCAAGACAACCAAGTCATTCAAGGTAGGCCTTGAGAGTTTCAAGACCCTCAGGCACCAGCCGTATGAAGGCAGAATGCGCAGGTACATGCAGGACCTTGAGGAAGTGTTTTACCGCATGATCAACCAGAGCAACTTCTACACGGCAGCTAATGAGGCCTTTCATGTAGGAGGATCCATCGGGACCCTTGTCATGTTTGTGGACCTGGTACCGAACGAGCAACGATTGGTGAATCTGGTGTGCAAGTCTAACGATGTATGGATTGCTGAGAATGATGTAGGGATTGTTGATACAGTCTTCCGAAGGATCAGCATGACTGCAAAGGATATTGCAAGGCGGTGGGGATCCGAGCTTAATGAGGAATTCCATAACCAAGCGAAGAACTCCCCTTACAAGCTGCATGACATCCTGCATTGCGTTCTTCCCAGGGATACCAGGGATGCTACCAAGATAGATAACTTGAACAAGGCATTTGCCAGCTATTGGTTGCTGCCTGAAACCACCCAGCTCTTGCAGGAATCGGGGTTTGATGAAAACCCGTATGTTGTTTGGCGTTGGAGCACACCCAATGGCGGCACCTATGGATGGTCCCCGGCACACAGTGCAATGGCTGACATCCTTAGATCGAACCAAGCAAACAAGACGATCCTGGAAGCAGCACACTTGTCTGTCTACCCGGCATTGAACGTACCTCAGGAACAGATGGGAAAACTGGATCTGAGGCCCAGGGGGATGAACCCATACATAGATCCATCCAGGATGGTGAAGCCAATCCAACAGTTGGGCAGCTACCCGATAGCAAAGGACCGTGAGGATGCAATCAATCTGAGCATTAGGGAACATTTCTTTGTCGATATGTTCCTCATGCTCAACCAGGCAGCCCAAATGACGGGTAATTTCACAGCCACCCAGGTATTGGAAATGCAGTCTGAGAAGGCTGCAATCATGGGAGCAATCACAACCAGGATTGAGAGCGAATTTTTTGATCCATTGTTTGACCGGTATTTTGAGATAGCAGGGCAGCAAGGATGGTTGCCCCAACCGCCGCCGGAACTCCTGGATATCCTGGACGGTTCAGACGTGAAGATTGACTACATAGGACCCATGAGCCAGGTGCAGAAGCGGTTCTATCAGATGCAATCCCTTGAGCAGCCAA
>SAAM01000631.1 GCA_009929415.1 Clostridia bacterium
GGCCATCATCACGGCCATGATCATGATACAGAAAACCATGAAAGCTGTGTTGCTCTGGTCCCGATCTTCAATCATCTTGAACAGAGCCAGATGGATGAAATAATGGCGGTGACACATTCTGTTTCATACAGAAAAGGGGAGTATATTTATCGCGCAGGTGAAGAGTCAGACTCGCTGTACATCGTGAGCAGAGGCCGGGTGAAGATATACCGGCTCTCTGAATCTGGAAAAGAACAGCTGCTGCGCATTCTGAACCCGGGAGATTTCACCGGAGAGCTGGCTTTATTCAGCGAGACTATTCACGAAGCCTATGCATGTGCGATGGAAGACACAAGCATCTGTACGGTAAGGCGACAGGATCTTCAGAAGCTTCTCCTTAAATATCCTTCCATATCCCTCAAGGTTCTGGCTGAATTTTCGAGTAGGCTTGAACAGTCGGAAAAACAGACTACCCGTTTTGCTACCGAAAAAGTAGAGACAAGGATAGCGCTTTTTCTGGCAGAATGTGCGGACTCAGACAGCCACGATGGGGAGATAATACTTCCGATGAGCAAAAAAGATCTTGCATCATACCTGGGAACGACACCTGAGACAATCAGCCGCAAGTTCTATGAGCTTGAAGATGCAGGATATATAAAGCAGAAGTCGAACAAAAGGATCCAGATCATGGATCTGGACAGCCTGCTTCTGGTGTGATCCTGTCAAACCACATGCAGCAGGATAATAAAAATTATAATTATAAGCTAAAGAAAGAAGGGGAGAATATGTCAGGAAAATCAATTTTCAGTGAGGCAGCAGAAAAGCACCTTGCGACTCTGGAGCAGTATGTTCCAATCGTAGCAAGAGTCCATGGAGGCAACCATCCGGAGTTTCATGAGGTTAAGAGGCTGTTTGATTCAATAAATATGAAGACAAAAGCATCAGGTATGCAAAGACCTGAATTAGACGATGAATTTGCGAGACTGCGTGAAATCACAGATAATTATTTAGTACCGTCAGACGTGTGCGAAAGCTACCAGGCTGTCTACAACATGCTGGCAGAAATGGACAGAGCATATCAGGTTTAGACTGAGAAAATGGCGTGATAAGAAAGGGGGAGCATGACTTGCAGAAATTCATACTCAGCAGAAAGAATCATATAACATTAGTAAGTGGAATATTAATTGCAGCTGCATATGCCGCAAAACTGATCTTTGCGAATCCAGGCATATTCAGATGGGCCCTTATTGCGGCCTCTGTCGCAGGAGCTGTACCAATCGCGATTCAGGCTTTTCAGGCATTAAGAGTACGGGTCGTGAGTATAGA
>SAAM01000632.1 GCA_009929415.1 Clostridia bacterium
TTATAGATGGAAAGACTCCGGGAGCGGAGTCGAAGGCGATAGTATCGTATCTTCCGGAAAAGACATATCTTAATGATTATATGACAGTAAAGGAAATTATACAGTTTTTCTGTGACTTCTACAGTGATTTTGACAAAAGTCGTGCACTGGACATGCTTGCGAGGCTGGGAATAAACGAGAATGACAAGCTAAAGACCATGTCCAAGGGTACAAAGGAAAAAGTGCAGCTCATACTCGTGATGAGCAGGAGAGCGCAGATATATTTCCTTGATGAGCCTATAGCGGGCGTGGACCCTGCGGCGAGAGACTATATACTGGAGACCATAATCACTAATTATGATGAGAATGCTGCAATAGTGATTTCAACGCATCTGATCGCAGACGTTGAAAAGGTCCTTGATGAAGTCATATTCCTCAAATACGGAGAAATAGTGATGCACAAATCGGTGGACGAAATCAGGGAAGATGAAGGAAAGAGTGTAGATATGCTGTTCAGGGAGGTATTCAAATGTTAGGAAAACTGCTTAAATATGAAATGAAGGGAACCGGAAGGACTCTGGTACCGTTTTATGGACTCATGCTCCTTCTCGCGGTAATAACGAGGATATTCAATGGCATTAACATACACAAGTTCAGCACTCTGGGCGAGATCGCTATGGGGATTGTGGCTTTCGCATACGGGCTTACCATGGCCTCTGTGATGATGCTGACAGCATTTCTCGTTATACAGAGATTCTACAGGACAGTATATGGAGATGAAGGGTATCTGACTCATACGCTTCCTGTAAAGTCAAGAGACATAATAATTAGCAAGACAGCTTCTGCTTTCCTTTGGATAGTTCTGAGTGCTGTAGTTGCATTTACATCTGTAATGATAATCGGTTATCAGGCAGGTATGTGGAAAGAGCTTATGTATGCACTGGATTACCTGAGAGAAGAGATAATGCTTAGCCAGATTCTGGGATCAGGCGCAAATCTGATTCTGCTTGGAATATTTGCCCTCATATCAACTACGCTTATGATTTACATGTCGATATCGATAGGACAGCTTTTCAGGAAAAAGCTGATTGGATCGCTTGGGGCTTTCATCGGGGTAAGCTTCATAGTCAATACCGTTACCGGAATAATTGGAAACAGCGGCATCATAGACAGCTTCATGAATATTGATATGCAGAATTCGGCGCAGGCCATCGCAGGATTCAATTACTTCGTATGGCTCATGATAGGATTCTATATAGTGAAGATAGCGGTATATTACGGAGTCACCAATCATCTGATGACCAAAAAGCTTAATCTTGAATAA
>SAAM01000633.1 GCA_009929415.1 Clostridia bacterium
ACATTAATCAACTCCTCGCAGGCCCCCTCTCCGGATAGCAGGGAAGATGTCGTTCTGATTATCCCTTTAAACTCAGTTGTATTAATCCTCATTGTCAATTTCCTCCCCTAGTATAATTGTGTTTATTGAATCAAAAATGCTCTTTTTCTCTTTGTTCTTATTCTCAGTCTCCATCTCCTTCATCATCTTTAGCGCACTAGTTATCTTCTGAGGATCCTTAGATGTCGTTATAACGGATTGTAGTCTCTTCATCCCTTTGAGATATATATCCTCTGAATCAACCTCGTCCTCTGATTTAGGGACTAATTCACGTACATATGCAGACAATTCCTCCTTCCACTTAGCAAGCAGGAGTTTGTTGATGAGCACGCCTCTAGAACACCTCTCAATATCTCCGTCGTAACGGACTAATAACAGGTATACTATATTGATTTTGAATTCCTCTGTGAAGGTAAAACCCTCTTCTCCAATCATCTTTTTTGCCACATCGTGCCTTTTGAGCAAAAGTAAACTTATGATGAGTGTAGAAGCGGTCATGATGCACAGTTTAGGCCCTCACAAATTTGTACTATTGCGAAAAACGGACGGCCATGAAAAATAAAACTTACTTAATACTAGCAATGCTTATCAGCTATGCCATAGACTGCCTATTAGACAGAATATTGCCAGATACTGATATTCAGGTTGAGCAGGCTATTATCCCGATAATCCTCGGCGCACTAGCTGTTGCATCAACAGCCTATGGAGCAATCAAGTCAGGTCAGGAAAACAAGAAAAATCAGGGGCTGCTTAACAATATGCAGAGCGAAGCTAATGCAGACTATGTTCGTGAATACAACAGAGGAGCACTTGATAATCCGGGATCGAAAGCATATCTGAAAAGGCTAGAATCGGTGATGGAAGATAATACGAAAGCGACTGAGAATACAGCCGCAGCAACTGGAGCAACACACGAAAATGTCCTTGCTGAGAAACAATCAAACAACAGGGTAATGTCTGATGCTGTTGCCGGACTTGTAGAGAGAGAAGATGCAAGACAACAATCTGTCAAGCAGGGCTACCTGAATAGAAAGCAGAGCCTTATAGGCGCGCAAATGGGGCTGAACTCACAGAAAGCGCAGACGTGGTCTGATACAGCTCAGGGCGTATCCTCAGCGGCTGGTTCTCTCGCTTCTGCATATCTGATGTCAGACGGTAAGTTGTTTCAGGGCAATAACTCACTTGCTACACCTGAGAAGGTTTATATCAATCAATCAAACGGAAGGTATAACTACGAATAACAACTGTCTGTTATGAGCAAG
>SAAM01000634.1 GCA_009929415.1 Clostridia bacterium
AAAGTTGGTTCTTTGAAATCCTGATTTTGAATGAGTGGTTGTGGTGTTGTCACGAGTGTCTTTAGTTCTGTTTTTACCAAAGCATAGACCTTAATGAGAGTCCCAATCTCTGTTATAGAGTACGGGCTATCGTACGTAGCCTTGACTTTTGCAAGCAGCAGATAGGCGCAAATGGCAATCCACAAATGAGTTTTGACGGCATTCTCTGAGCATCCAAGCATGTGTTTGATTGTCAGATTCTGCTTTATAAGTTTGAAGAAAGACTCGATATCCCATCGGTGACGATATATCTCGGCTATCTCCATTCCATTGAGTTCCTGACAGTCAACCACATTTACAATGAAGAAGAGCACCTCGCCGGACTCCTGGTCGCAATACTCTATCAAGCGTAACTCTTTAGGGTATAGCTTGCTCGACTTGTAACCAGTGAGCCGGATAGTATGGTCTCCTCGTAACCCCGAGCGCTCATCGATATTGAAGTTGCTGGATATGACCTCATACTTCATATTGTCTTTTGCTCGTGTTACGAAAAAGGCTCCCTCCTCATCAATGCGATTGAGTGCTTCAAAGTCAACATATGCCTTATCCATCGTATAGATGGCAGTAGGTGCAATGTTGAGTTTATCCAGAATATTACTGTCATGACAACGGCCATCAGTAATATCTATGAAGACTGGTATACTTCCACGCAAGTCAATGAGAGTATGCATTTTAACTGCACCTTTGCTGTACTTGCCCATCGCCCAACTCATGAGATTGATACTGCATGAGATGGTCGTTGAGTCGAGAGCAAAGACATCGTGATCCTGAGAGTAGATGTACTCAAGTCTCATCTTGGAGTAGAGCGGTTGCACCTGTTTAATCAGTGCTTGCCCGAGTCCTTCATAGATGCGATAGTCCCGGTTCTCATTCGCTCTGGAGAGTGTTGACTCATTGACTGCTGCTGAGATGCCGAGTCCATGGAGGATATCCTTATGGGCATTAAGGCATAAACATATGTCTCTCAATGACTCACATGGAGTCAACTGACCGAACATCATGTATCGCAGCTGATTTGAGCAGTTGAAGTCGCGCACTCTGTAGTCTCCCTTGTACTTGTCAACAAGTCGTTGGAAGATCTGTCTCGAAGCAAAACTCATGACCTGGGTGAATATATACTTGCCTTCGTTCATATTCTGCGGATTAAGGCCGCAAAGCTACGAACTCATTTCAAATCGCGGTTATCAAAGAACTTAGTTAAATTATATAATATTAATTAGTTACAAACTCAGATGCGAAAGTTAACGCATCACTAGTAAT
>SAAM01000635.1 GCA_009929415.1 Clostridia bacterium
CAAACGCTTGAAGCGCTTTGGGCAGAACTATGGAGAATTAGCCTTTGTCTGGAAAATGGAATTTCAGAAAAGGGGAGCGCCTCATTATCATCTGATCATCTTGACCAGATTCCCTATACCACTGGATGTATTACGTTCCTGGGCTTTGGACTCATGGTCCTCAATGGTAGCCAAGTGGATCAATAAGCAAATGGAATATACTCCTGAAGAAAAGCTAGATGCAATTAATAAGCATAAGCAAGCAGGTATTGAAGCAGATAAGGTTAGAAAGTCTACTGGTGGACTAGTCTGCTATCTAGCTTGGTATATTGGCAAAGGGAAAGGAAAAGCGAAAGCAATCCAGCACGAAGTGCCTAAAGAATTTCAGAATGTAGGTCGTTGGTGGGGCTTCTATGGGAAACGTACAGGTTTGCTGCGCAAAAAACGTGAAACAGCAATGCTGACACAAGAACAATATGAATCTTTAAAAGATACCATTGTAGCTACATGGGCAGCTGATGGGAGAAGATACAACGTTAATGAAGCAAAAATGAGTTTGTACAGCTTTGCTGCAAATAAGAAAAAAGAGAGTGCTTAGTACTGATCAACGAATGACAGCCTTAAAAAATCAATGGACACTCCAAGTACGGGGTGTCCATTCCAAATAAAAGTGATCAATCCAAAGAATCGAGAGAATCAAGGGCAAGCTTGAACTTCAAAATGGATTTGTATTCATCATCAAAGGAAGGGTGGTTATAATGGTTGGTCATTGCCTCTGAACTATGACCTGTCATGGATTGCAATACTTCAATAGGCATCAAGGGCTTAAGCATAGTGTTGTAGGTATGTCTGAACGAATGAATAACCAGATTCCTGTTTGCTGTCACAATACCAGCAGCAACCAATGCCTTGGCAAAACGGTTAAGAAGTGTTCGTCCTGTCACTGGTGAAGTTTGATCCTTTCCATAGAAGATTAAATCATTCAGGTTGTCATACGGTGTTGTATGTAGCCAATCATCCAAATACGCTTGGGTACGTTTGGTAAGCATAACGATTCTGGATTTGTTGGTTTTGGTAGAACCAATGGAACTGTTGGCTTTGACAGATTGCTCTATCAAGAGAGCATTACGCTCTTCCTTCCAGATTACATGCTTCCATTGAAGCGCTCTGGCTTCACCAACTCTCAATCCAGTTGTAGAGAGTAGGAAGAACAAATATGCATATTCCTTCCTTCCCCAGATTGCTTCCATTTGCACGAGATCGGCAGGGAACAGCTTTGCAAGCTCATCCTTGGTGAAGATGTCTCTTGGTTTGGCA
>SAAM01000636.1 GCA_009929415.1 Clostridia bacterium
GCGTTTGATCAAGGATCGTTGGAACCGAAAGAAACTTAAGCATTATATCGACCGAATTGTCACGTTTTCTGACGATGACGTAATATTTGGAATTCCTACCATAAGGACGATGAACGGTATTGATTTTGATACCGTGCCTCTTCGCGAAGTTCATACAGATGCAGGGGCTGAAATTCATACCGTCATGGTAGCGAATTTTGCCTCTTGGCACGGACTCGATAAGTTGATAGATGGAATGATCAAGTACTATTCAAAACTACCAAAGAGAAGATTTGTACTTCACATTGTTGGTGGAGGCAAAGTAGTCGAAGAAGAAAAAACGAGAGTTTCGCATTCCATTGTCAGTGACCATGTGATTTTCCATGGCCCTTTGGTTGGAGCGGCTCTTCAAGTTATATTCAATCAGGTTACCTTGGCAATTGATGTCTGTGATGGAGAAGAACAAGGCGTTTTCCTCTCTAGCTCTCTTAAGACGCGAGAATACGTAGCACAGGGACTTCCTGTTGTTGGAGCCATTGAGATTGACATGAGTCGTTCGATGAAGGAGTATTTTTATAAATTCAAAGATACTCGTACTATCAATGTACATGAAATGATCGAATTTCATGATACTCTTTATCATAATGAACATGAATATCATACGATACCTAAAAAAATCCGGGAGCATGCAAGGAAGGTATGTGATATTCACGTAGTTATGAGGCCTGTTATAGCATTTTTTCAAGAAAGATAAGGTGGATTATATAAATATTATGAAATCTAGATTACTTACAAAAATTGAGAAATTAGAAATTAAAGTAGGTGTTATCGGTCTCGGTTACGTCGGTCTCCCTCTTGCAGTAGAGAAAGCCAAAGCCGGTTTTAAAACAACCGGGTTCGATGTCCAGCAGAAGAAAGTCGACATGGTGAACCAAGGTATCAACTACATCGGCGATGTGGTCCAGGAAGACCTTGCTGCCTTGGTGAAGTCGGGGATGCTTCATGCTACAAGCGATTTCTCCTTTGTAGCCGACTGCGACTTCATTGCCATATGTGTGCCTACTCCTTTGGACGAGCACCAGCAACCGGATATTTCCTATGTGAGGGATTCAGTTATTGAGATTTCCAAGTACTTAAAAAAGGAATCCATCGTAGTCCTTGAGTCCACCACCTACCCCGGTACCACCGAGGAATTGGTAAAGCCGTTGTTGGAAAAAGGTTCCGGGCTTGTCTGCGGTGAGGATTTTTACCTTGGATTCTCTCCTGAGCGTGTCGATCCGGGCAATCTCATCTACAAGACAAAGAACACCCCC
>SAAM01000095.1 GCA_009929415.1 Clostridia bacterium
GAGTTTTTGATTGACGGGTAGTATGAAGGGTGGTACGGTTATGATTGAAAGGTAAGCGATACACATGAAACGAGAACGAAGCAAAAAACTACTAAGTCCCCAAAAAAACTTTTGGACTTATTTCCTGCAAAACTGGGAACTGTATTGCATGTGCATCCCCGGATTATTGTTTTTGTTTCTCTATAAGTTTTCCCCTCTCTACGGTCTGACTCTTGCATTTAAAGACTATAACCTATTTGCAGGTTCAAACCTTCTTGACTCATTGAACAAGAGCCCTTGGGTTGGGTTCGCTCATTTCTCACGAATCTTTTCAAGCCCACAGTTTTCTCGGTTACTTAGCAATACAATCATCATCAGCATATATAAGTTGGTATTCCTTTTCCCGATTCCCATCATTCTGGCAGTGCTGCTCAACGAGATGCATGCACCCAGGTACAAGAAAATTGTTCAGACAGTCATGTATTTACCTCACTTTTTATCGTGGGTAATCATCTATGGGGTTTTCTTTTCTCTTCTATCCTCAAATGGAATCGTCAATACGTATATTCAAGGATTGGGAGGAAACTCGATCCAGTTTCTCTCAAATCCGAAAATATTTCGATCTGTCTTAGTATTTACCGAAGGTTGGAAAGAAGTCGGGTGGAGTTGCATCATCTATCTTGGGGCTCTTACGAGTATCGATCCAGCTTTGTATGAAGCAGCTACAATTGATGGGGCTTCCAGGTTCCAAAAGATCAAATTTGTCACGATTCCGGGGATTCTTTCGTCAATTGCCATGATGCTCTTGTTGAGAGTTGGCAATATTCTTCAGGCTGGTTTTGAGCAAATCCTTGTTATGTATAATCCTGCAGTCTATAGCGTTTCTGATATCATCCAGACGTATGTATATCGTGTAGGGCTCGGTCAAATGGATTTCTCCACTGGTACTGCAATGGGAATGTTTGAATCGGTAGTTGGGTTCATCCTCATCATCATCTGCAATAAAATCAGCCGAAAATTTTTTGAGAGGAGTCTCTGGTGATGAAATCAAGTAACCACATGAATAAAAGATTCTCCATTTTCACCTTAGTAACCTATTCTCTCTTTTTCGTTTTGATGATGGTCTGTATTCTTCCATTTCTTCACTTAATCGCAAAATCTTTTTCGGGAAACAACGCTGTAATTGCTGGCCTTGTAGCATTTGTCCCAATAGATTTTCAAGTAGGTGTGTATGCATATGTGATGCAAAACAAATTGTTTTGGCAGGCATTTCAGAACAGTCTTTTCATCACTGGCGTTGGTACGCTTGCATCCATGTTTGTTACCGTGCTGGCCGCATACCCCCTCTCAAAACCATCTTTCAAGGGGAGGAAATTGGTTCTTTTGATGTATGTATTTAGTATGCTTTTCTATGGTGGTACCATCCCCATTTATATTCTGATGCGTACACTTGGTCTACTGAATACGTTGTGGGCGATGATTATTCCGTTCTTGGTAATTCCTTTCAACTTGTTCATCATTAAGACCTATTTTGAGGGTATTCCTGAAGGAATTGAAGAGTCAGCAAAAATAGATGGCGCTACTCAGACTACAATCCTAACCAAGATTGTGCTCCCTTTGTCATCGCCCACGCTTGCGACTATTGGATTGTTTTACATAGTCAATTATTGGAACGGTTATTACCATGCGATGTTGTTTGTGAATAAGCAGCAAGCTAAACCGTTGCAACTGTATCTCTACGAAATGATCAACTCTGCAGCAGCTACAAGTACAGAGTTGGGTGTTGAGGCTGCAATGAACCTTTCAACCGGCGGAATGCAAGCGGCTTCAATAGTGTTGGGTATGTTGCCTGTGGTAATCATGTACCCATTTGTCCAGAAATATTTTGTTCACGGGCTGACTATCGGCTCTGTTAAGGGTTAAGTCACCGGGACAAGTAAAAGGAGTGTGTTATGAAACAGAAACAATTGGTTGTTGTTCTCGTCATTCTGCTTTGCCTTGGCAGCAGTTTGTTTAGTGCAGGGAGCAAGGAAGCGGCTCTTCAAACAGGTGAAAAGCCTACTTTGAAAGTATTAGGTCCATTTATTCCCAATGTGGACCCGAATAATGATCCTTCTCAGAAAGCTATTGAAGATAAAACCGGATATTCGGTTGAATACTCTTTGCTTCCTCAAGATAGTCCTGATCAAAAGCTAAACATGGAACTAGCCTCTGGAGCTGATTATGACATCGTTATGATGAATCCTGCTTGGTTTACTTCATTGGTGGAACAGAAAGCGCTCCAGCCTATTGATGACCTGTTGCAGAAATATGGCCAGAATATTTTAAGCGCAATAAGTGCAGAAACACTTAAGTTGGGCCAATTTGAAGGTAAGCAGTATGGGATTCCCATGATGAATGAGCGTGCGAACATCGAGAATACTATTCTGATGCGTGAAGACATTCTCAATAAGCTTGGGTTGAAGGTTCCTTCTACGACCGAAGAATTTATTCAGGTCCTCAGGGCTGTTAAGAAGGCCTACCCAGCGATGATTCCGTTCTCTGCAGCACCAACAGCTGGTGGGGCTACCTCATTGTTCAGTGAGACACTTATTTCTGGATTCGGATTTTATTTCGAATGGAATGAGCGTGATGGTAAATTGCTCCATCGAGTTCAGCTGCCAGAGTACCGTGCTTACCTGCAGTTTTTGAATCAACTCTATCAGGAAGGTCTATTGGATGCTGACATTGCAGTGAACAAGCGTGTCAACCTGGATGAAAAGTTTACTTCTGGAAAGGTATTCGCAATTCCATCCGGTTGGTACGATGCTTCAACTCAGATTCCTGCTCTCTACGCTGCACATCCCGAGGCGAAAGTAACGTATGTTTCCCCATTGAAGAATGAACAGGGTGTAGCAAAGATTCGTGCAAACAAGTACCTCAACAAGATGTCTGCAATTCCCAGAAATGCAAAGAATCCCGTGGATGCTATCAAGCTGATAAATGCTAAACTTGATCCCGAGATTTTCACTTTTATCACTTTAGGGACCGAGGGCGTCACATTCACGAAGAGTGGTAATAGATATGAACCGATTATGCCCATTTTCTCCGAATGGAGAGGAAATGCTTGGTGGTATCTGAATGGCATAAGAGAAGTTGAGTATGCTGATATGTGGCTTGCCCGTACTAGAAGAAATGCGGAACTTGGTAAGGCTTTTGACGCTGCGAATGCGGAGTATGAAAAGTATGCAGTAATTCAACCAACAGCGACCATGCCCACATTGAGTTCAGTTGCAAAATACTCTCAGGCACTTGGAAAATTGGTTTCTGATCATGAAATCATGTTTGTTTTGGGAGTCGAGAAACTTCAGAATTATGATGCCTTCTTGAAAACTTGGCTTTCTAGCGGCGGCAGCGAAATGGTTGCCGATGTAAATGCCTGGTATCAATCTACGAAGTAATTCTAGATAAGATTTGAAGTTTTATGATGGAGTCAAAGATGGTGTATACAACTGAGGTCCCTCTTATTAGAAGCTGTGATATTCTGGTTTGCGGAGCAGGACCGGCTGGAATAGCTGCAGCAGTGACTGCTGCAAGATCAGGACTTGATACGGTACTTCTCGAGCGGTTCGGGATGGTTGGTGGTAGTATGACTATCGGCAATGTCACGACGTTGATGGGAACAAGTACCCCGGGAGGGATTTGGCAAGAAGTAATGAGCTTGCTGGGTGCTCCCGATGGCAGATTCGCGATTGATCCTGAACGGGCAAAGATAGCATTGCTCCAACTGATTGAAGCTTCCGGAGCCCACCTCCATCTTTTGACTCCTATCATAGACACGATTATGAGCAATGGAATCCTTGAAGGAGTGATTGCACTCACTCCTCAAGGTCCCATGGGGTATAAGGCAAAAAGGATTATTGATGCTACTGGCGATGGATATGTTGCATATAGAAGTGGTTGCATAACTGAGTATGGAAGAAAAGAGGACGGATTGGTCCAACCAGTCAGCCTGTGTTTTCATATTCGGGGTGTAGACCCTTCTTGTAATCTGGTCTGTCGGCATGAGGAAGATGATACTCTTCTATCCACAGGAAAATCTTACCTGAGTGTATGCGAGGAAGCTGCTGCATCAGGAAAGCTCCCTGCTCATGTAACCATTGTTCGGCTCTATCCCTCAGCCGAGAGGAAAGGGGAGTATCTTGTCAATGCCACCCAAGTTGGTGGTGTCGATACGCTGAATGCAGATGCACTTACTAAAGCTGAAATTGCTTTACGAAGTCAGATGCAGAAGGTTGTTACTTTCCTAAAGGAACAAGTACCTGGTTTCAGCGCTATAGAAATAGCCTCATCTCCATCCTCAATCGGGATACGTGAAAGTCGCAGAATCATCGGTCACTATATTCTTACTGGTGAAGATGTACTAAAAGGAAGAACGTTCACAGATGTTGTAGTTCATCAGGCCTCATTTCCGATAGATATTCACAATCCAACTGGTGGGGGACAAGCAGAAAAAGACGGTCTACCTCATCAGGGTCAACCATATGATATTCCTTTACGCTCTCTCGTTCCTCTAGGAGTGCAACATCTTGTTCTGAGCGGACGGAATATTAGTGGTGATCATAGAGCGTTAGCCTCTTATCGAGTAATGAACATAGCTATGTCAATCGGTCAAGCAGCAGCAGTTATCGCACAAGTATCCCTGCAGTCAGGTGTGGATGTTTCACAAGTTTCTCGTGAAGCAGTGCAAGAAGTACTCATAGGGCTTGGATGTAAACTGTTTTAAAAAGGAAATAAACTCATGAATATAAATAAATCTTTGTATCCCAGACCGGACTTTATTCGGCAGGATATAAACATGCTGGATGGGGCGTGGGATTTTTTGATGGATGATGAAAATACTTTTGAGTTTGGTAATGATTTTCCAGACTTGCTATTTAATGAAACCATCCTGGTTCCGTATTGTTATCAATCCGAGGCTTCAGGAATACAGAGAAAAGAATATTGCCCTGTTGTCTGGTATAGAAGGATTGTGCCAATCGATGAACTGTCCGGTCGTACCTTACTCTTGCATTTTGGAGCTGTGGATTGGGCGTGCAAAGTATGGGTGAATGGATTCTACATTGGTTCTCATATCGGTGGAAACACACCGTTTGTCATGAATATTACCCATGCCGTCCAAGAGAATTCAGAAAACACGATTCTTATAAAAGTTGAAGATTATCTTGATCCTCAAAAGTCCCAGGGAAAGCAATCCTGTGTGGGCGAGCCCTTCGGTTGTTGGTATACGCCTACAACAGGAATATGGCAAAGTGTTTGGCTTGAATACGCAGGAAGCGTGCCTCTTCAGCGGATCAAAGCTACTCCCGATGTTTCAAATCATGCGGCAAAAATTGAGGTCTGGATTGACACTTCTCTGCCAACGAAAGTATCTCTGATTTGCACAAGTGAAAATGAATGGTTGGGTAGCCAAAATATACTCTGTACAAATGGGTATGGATCATGTGTTTTTGCATTTCCGGATAGAGATATTAGAAAAGATGCATTGCTTTGGTTCCCTCACAATCCACGATTGATAGATGTAGAAATTACGGTAGATGGGTGTGTGCCTGACAGTGTCATTGCGTATTTTGGATTGAGACAGATTTCGATTCAAAATGGAGTCATCCTTCTTAATGGTAGACCACTCTATCAACGTCTCATTTTAGATCAGGGTTATTGGCCGTCTACATTGATGACACCGCCGTCCCTGAAAGCTTTAGAGTATGACATTGATATAGCAATACAAATGGGATTCAATGGGGCTCGGAAGCATCAAAAGATTGAGGATCCTAGGTACTATTATCTTGCTGATAAAAAGGGCTTTTTGCTTTGGGGTGAACTTCCAAGTTCTTATACATTCAATGATACTTCTATGGACTATCTTGTACAGGAGATGCGTGCATTTATCGAACGTGATTACAACCATCCCTCAATCATTGCTTGGGTTCCAATGAATGAAAGCTGGGGTATTGGGCGAGTTATCGATAATTCACGGTGTCAGATGTTTTGTAAGTCATTATTCTATCTAATCAAAGCGATTGATGGTACTCGCTTCATCAGTGCCAATGATGGATGGGAACAACCTGGTGAGTCTGATATATGTGCAATCCATGACTACTCTCTTTTTGCAGAGCATGGGGAGAAATATGAGCATCTTGATCAGCTAATTGATACATATGCCGAACATAGGATGCTCTTTGCCAAAGGAGAGTCCTACAAGAGGCAACCAATTCTTATTACTGAATTTGGGGGAATAGCCTTCGATGACAATAGTGCAGAAAATTGGGGGTATTATGGGAAGGTGAAAGATGCTGATGCGTTCTGTGAACGCTTGGCTTCTGCCCTGAAAGTTTTTAAAACCAATAGGCGAATTGTTGGGTTCTGCTATACCCAGCTTACGGATATCATGCAAGAAACCAACGGATTACTCGATGCAAATCATATCCCTAAATTGGAAATAGAGAGATATAAAAAGTTGTTTTCATTTACCCCGGTGTGATGTTTCTTCTCTTTACAATTGCCATCCCTCTGCGTCACACGGTTTGAAAAAATCAATTCAGTATGTGTGTCAGAGGGATGATTGCTTGATACTTACCTGTCGCCGAAAGAGAGCATCAGGCAAACACCGCCGCCATATAGTCGTTGATGGACTCTCCCTCGTACATCAGCCGATAGAGGGCCTGTACCAGGGGGTACTCCTCCTGCACTCCCTTCTGTCGGGTGATCTCTCCCATGAGCTTGACGGTCCTGCTGCCTTCAATGACGGTGGCCGAAGTCCCGCTGTTGTCGATCGAGAAGCCCTTTCCCATCAGAAGG
>SAAM01000637.1 GCA_009929415.1 Clostridia bacterium
CTATTCACTTGAAGAGTTCAACGAACGCAATGATAGAAAGATCGATAAAGCATACTTGGATGGTAGATATGGTGGGGTGCCTTTATTTGAGACCTTGTTCCCAAGTGAGGAATAAGCATGAGAGTTGCGTCGAGAGTTGCGTTTGGCGAAAGGAATACTGGCGAAAGGAAGCTGAAATATAGCCCTCTACGCTCGCTACCCATAGGCAACATTCCTCACCCCGACACATGCGCCACAGCTTCCCAGCTACGCTTCTGTGCCGATCGTTCCTAAGAAGTGCTCACGATGCAAGTTCTGAGTCGTTAGTTTTTCAAGCAGTTCATTTCTCCCCCAGATGGGGAATGGAACGAAGATACAACTCGAAGTATGCTCACAAATACAAATGCCTGGTGTCGTCAGCAATGGCAGTGATTGGTTTACGAACTTCTGTTTCTCTGATACGATATAGGAACATTTCTGACCGGAAAGAGAATGAGAGATCAAGTAAGGATGTAACGTATGACTAGGAAAGATGAAATAAATACTTTTATTACAAATTTTAATGAATATACGGTTACAGTGCTTGCCTCTAAAGAAAAGGCTCAGAAGTTTCTCCAAGATTCAGGGATTTATACTAAGAAAGGCAATTTGAAAAAAGAGTATAGAACCCCATGTACAGCACAAAAAACAACCTAATTCTTGGCTTTCATGGCTGCAAGAAGGAAATCCTTGACAGTATTCTCACCCTCCAAAGTGAGATGAAACCCAGCCACAATGATTATGATTGGCTAGGTTCGGGCCTCTACTTCTGGGAGAACAATTATGAACGTGCTAAACAATGGGCAGAGGAACATTATGGTGAAAATGCTGCGGTACTAGGGGCAGTTTTTCATCTCGGCAAATGTCTTGATTTCCTTGATGCTGCATATCTTCGTTTACTCAAACCTGCGTATGATACATTGAATGATGCAATTGTAACTTCAGGTTATGGCGTGCTTCCCAAAAACTCAAGCAATCAATTTGGTACTCCAACATACAGAAAACTTGATTGTGCAGTCATAAATCTCATCATTAAAGATGCGACACGTCAAAACAGCCCATTTGATTCCGTACGTGGGGTTTTTTGGGAAGGTGCTGAAGCGTATCCCAATGCAGGATTTAAAGAGAAAAATCATATCCAAGTAAATATCATCAATCCAGATTGTATAAAAGGTTTTTTCTTACCTCGTCAGAGTTAAACCTTCACCCCGACACATGCGCCACAGCTTCCCAGCTACGCTTGAGCAGCGGCTCTATCTGCTTCTGGCAACG
>SAAM01000638.1 GCA_009929415.1 Clostridia bacterium
TCCATGCTTACTGCATTCTTGAGATCAGGCATTGCAAGCTCACGCTTTTCAACTTTTTTCGCTGTCTGAGTCATGCTTAGGTTCAGATCCATCATGTCTCTCATTATAAGCTTCATTCCTATATCTGATTTGTATGTGCTGTCAGTGAATGATTCTTTTGTAGTCATTTCAGATCCCTTTATTGTTTCCTTCGCTACTGCCATTGCCTGGAATATCTGATCTTTGCCAGTCTCATTGTACTGTTTTCTGAATTCAGCTATTTCTTCTTTTGATACCTTGAATTCTGGAGAAAGATCCATTATCTTGAGTATCTCTTCAATGTTTACTACCGTCTTGTCTATCGATTTTACTGACATGTCAATAATCTGATCTGAGTTAAGGCTGATAGTGTAGGTTCTTCCTGCCTTGTTTACAGGTACGCTGAAACCTACAATATCCATTATCTTCGATGCTTTTTCAAGGATCTCTCCTCTTTTTTCAGGTGAAGTCATGCTCTCTATATATTCGCTCATTGCCTGATACTGCGCGCTCGCAGAGGCTTCTTCTTCTGTCATAACAGAAGTATCAAGAGCAGTGCTCATAATTATATATTCCTGAGGCATATTCTTTATGGAATCCGGTAAAGGCTGACCTGAAGCTCCCATTACGGCATCAAGATAGTTCTTGCTTATATAGACATTCTCATTGTCTACATATATCTTGATATCCTTTATATTCAGCTCTTTTTTGTCCGATATGAGATCCATCTTTACGTATGCCTTTGTTGCACTTCCGTCGCTCTCATTAAGTGTATATCCCTCGGCGTTTATGTCCACGTTAACTGTCTCAAACTTGAGCTCCTGTGTCTGATACTCACCTTCCTTAAGCTCCGGCGTAACAGGAACCTTCATGACCATCTTTCCTGCTATCTCTGTTTCACTCGATTCCCATCTTGCCATCTTTTCCGTTTCATCAAAATATGCCTTCTGTTGCGTACTGCATCCAGTAATGCTTGAAGACATAAGTAAGATGGACATAAGTACTGCAAATTTCCTTTTCATGCCATTCTCCTTTACAATAAATAATTTATTAAATATTTATAAAAATTTACCTTACAATTAATTTTACCACATATTCTTGAATTTAATCATATAGTATATTGATAATTTTGTATTAAATGTCTGTTACAAAAATAAAACTCTGATTAGAGAACGGGTTCCCTTATCAGAGTCTTTAAAATTATTTTATTATATGAAGAGGTTTACATTTGAATCTTCTGCTTCTCCAAGGTAGTAGCCTACGCCGCCAAG
>SAAM01000096.1 GCA_009929415.1 Clostridia bacterium
CCAATTTTTCTTTCATTGTATACATGGTGCGGTGCATTGCAGCGTCTCCGTCTTTGGTTTTGCCTTCAGTCTATAGACAGAGAGACTGCTCATAAATAGTGATTTATAGTCCGCTTACGTATCGATGGTCCGCTCTCCATAGAGCATCGTAACGGCAGCAACGAAGTGGCGATCGTCGGTTGATCCTTCGAGCAGGAAATTCCCATCCATACCAACATGCTCAATATAAAGAAGGCTGTCCTCACCTCCATACCCGTATCGGGCGAGGCATTGAACGGCAAGTCCGGTAGGGATTCCCACATGCATCATGACTGCCCGTATGGCGGCAGACCTGGTGCATGATGAGTACTTCTGAATCATGGATGAGGGTAGATAGGACTGTTCGTGGGTCTCGATTGGAGGGCTTAGGAACAGTCCTCTTGCGAATGAATAGATAGTTTTATCTGTTTTTCCAAGCCTCAATTGTCTTCGTAATTTTTTTTTCTAGAGCAACCACTTTATGCTTATCATCATCCGAAAGCTGAGGAAGCGGAGCCCTTGGAGTCCCGATATCCATCCCTCTTAATTTCAGGATATATTTGCAAACGCCAAACATACCGCCTGCAGCGAGCAATTCGAGTATCAGATTGGTAGTAATCTGTTGCAGTTCAGATGCAAGGGCGAATTCATTGTTCTGAATGAGTTCTTCAATTTTCAGGTATAACTCCGGCATGACCCCATAGGTACCGCCGATACCCCCATCTGCGCCCATGAGCCTTCCGGCAGCATACTGCTCATCCGGGCCGTTGAATACTACACATTTCCCTTTGGCCAGTGATTTGAATTTTGAAATATCCATTACAGGAAGTGAGGTATTCTTGATTCCAATCATATGAGGATTCCCAAGCATTTTACTGAACAGCCCTGCAGATACATTGGTTCCTGTCGTCTGGGGAATGTTGTAGATGATGAAGGGGAGCTTGGATGCTTCAATCATCGATTCCCAATATGAAATGATTGCATCCTCAGGAAGGGAGAAGTAGATAGGAGGTATGGAAGCTATCGCATCAGCACCTACTTCCTTTGCATATGAAGCGAGCTCCATGCTGTCACGGGTTGAACTTGCCCCGACATGGGCGATGACACAGATGTTCCTTTCTTTGGCAACGTCCATCACGCTTTTCATTACTCTTTTTCGCTCTTCCACGCTTAGGTAGATGCATTCGCCGGAACTTCCGGTAATGTACAAACCCCGTACACCCTTTGCATACAGATACTCGACAAATTTCCTTGATCGTTCTTCGCTTACATTTCCCTGATCATCATATGCAGTATAAAAAGCTGGAAAAATACCTTTAAATTTATTTAAATCGTGCATACTCACTCCTTCTCATTAATTCATTTTTATTGATTACATTGTTTGATATCTTTCCTGAGAGAAAGGCATCAATGGTTTCGTAGATCATTGCTTGTGTCCTCATCTCACTTTCATAGGTAGATGCTGCGATATGAGAAGTAACTGTAGTGGAAGGATGGTTGAGCAAAAGATTGTTTGTGGAGGGAGGATCCTCTACAAGGACATCCAATCCTGCTTTCCTGACTTTCCCACTGTTCAAGGCATCCAGTAATGCGGGTTCATCAACCACTCCCCCTCTACTGGTGTTGATGAGAATCAACCCATCCTGTGCATGGGAGAGTACACGAGCGTTAACCAGACCGCGGGTATCGGGGGTAAGCGGTACATGGATGCTGATGATTTGAGATTCAGAGAACAACTGTTCAATCGATTGTACGACTGTAATGGTCTGACCATTCGTCTGTATTGTTGCCGCTTGATTCAGATAGGGATCGTAGGTAATGATATTGACGTTGAAGCCACAAAGCATTCGGGCAAGATGTCGGGCAATATTACCAAACCCCAGAAGACCTACCGTCTTCCCGTCAAGCTCATTGCCAGAATAATTACCAGGCCAGATACCTTTTTTTGATCCTTGGATTGACCGAGAAAAATTTCTTCCACAGTTCAGCATATGCAAGAGTGCAAGTTCTGCTACGGGAGGTGCATTTGCTCCCGGACAATTTGCAACCGGTATACCATGTTTGGTTGCACTTGCCACATCAATTTTCTCGTATCCGGTGCCGTAGCGCATGATGAATCGTGTTCGTCCTGCTATCCGGCTAATTTCCTGTTCTCCCAACTTGTCAAAGGTATTGATGATAATATCAGTCTCTTGTGCCATATCCATGACTTTTTCATAATCAACGATTCGCTTTTCTATATATTCAAACCGACTGTCATTACCTAATGATTTTCTCAATCCCTCAAGGGGAACTTCGTTTGCATCAAAATTGACCCAAACTCTTAGCTTATCCATGGTAAAATTCCTTCTTATGGATGGCCTGCACTGGATGTGCAGGCCACCAAGCAATGTGAATTAGAATGATTGTTTGATGACTTGTGCGTCCTTAGTGAACTCATCAAGTACCTGCTGAGAAGACAGCCCTTTAGTCACTATACTGTTCAGCATTTTGCATACAGGAAACTGGAAGTAGTGCTTGCTTCCCAGGACCATTCCATCAAGCGTCTGGGTTGGGTATCCATAATAGCCAGTTGCATTTTCGGCATAATCGATAGCAGCTTTATTGACACCACTTACATAGGCGGGATTTTCTCTTGCATCTTGGAATACGGGTACGAATACAGGCGCGATCAGTTGCATATACTCATTATACCATTCGGGTTCCATCATATAGATGATGAACTCCTTGGCTTCACTCTGATTTTCGGTTGTTCTGGTAACACCCCATCCTGAGGCAAGGCCAAGAACGGTATTTGATACTCTTCCATCAGGAGGAGGAAGGATCACGGTATTTGCCAACAGGTCTGCATAGTTGGGATCATTAGCCATCGCATTGTAGAGCGTCGGTGCATTGAATACCATTGCAGACTCGCCGATCAAATACGACTTGTTGTTCCCGCTCGGCCCCCAGGTCGTAGCTGCCGGTGGAATGGCTCCTGCATCATACAGCTCCTTGTATTTTGCAAGCAACTCAGCAGTGACTTGGCTCTTATTTGCAATAATTGATCCATCCTCAGCAATCAAGGAACCACCATTTGACCAGTTGATCATTCTGAAAGTGTTCTCACCATCCTCATCGGTTGGTCCACTTCCCATTCCAAAACCATAGACTCCATTCTCTGGATCAGATACTTGCTTTGCAGCCTCGAGAAGCTCATCCCATGTCTTGGGGATAGCAACACCCTTCTTGTCAAAGATATCTTTTCTCAGATAGAGAAGTGTCGAAGAATTATAAAATGGTACGAAGTAGTTCTTCCCGGCAATCTTGGTTCCAGTGACCAATGAATCAAACATCGGACGGGTCCTGTTTACTTCCTCAATCCAGCTGGTAACATCAAGGAATGGATTGTTATCTCCATAACTCAAAACCTTATACAGGTTTGCTGAGACGATATCAGGAGCTCTTCCTGCCTCAATTGCGGCATTCAGCTTGGTCATCAAATCCAGTGCATTGATAAACTCATATTTCGCTGAAATGCCAGAGTCAGAAGAGAACTGTTCGATGCGTTTCTCCATGAGCATGTTTGCGTCATCACTAAAACTCTTCTCTACCCAGATTCTTACACTCCTCTTTGGTGTCTGTTCCTGGGATCCTGTAGCAAACAATAATCCCGTGACGAGTAGCAGGCATATTCCACTTGCTAGCAATTTTTTCATAATTAGTACCTCCTAAAATATTTGAAACAGTATTATTACTGTTTGACACCACCGGCAGTGACTCCTCCGACCAAGAACTTGGAAGCAAACATATATACCAGCAATATCGGGAGACATGCGGTGATTGCACCGGCCATAATCTGAGCCCATGGATAGATATCCCCAAACACGAGGCCCGATATCACCAATGTATATGTTTTGCTGGCGGAAGAGCTTATATTGACCAATGCATAGAGGTATTCTCCCCAACACATTGAGAATGCGAAGATGCAGGTTGAGATGATTCCTGGCTTTGCAAGCGGGAACACGATACGTAACATGGTCTGTATTCTTGTGCATCCATCCACAACGGATGCTTCCTCTATGCTTTTGGGTACAGATCCTACATGGGGAATAAGCATCCAAACGGTATAGGGTAAGGTAAAGGTTGGGTAGATGAGAATCAGCCCAAGCAATGAATCAGAGAGATCTGCCTTGCTGACCAACATGAACAAGGGAATATAGAGGACGGATGTAGGTATCAGATATGTATAGAGAACTCCCTTTGCCATTACCATCCTGCCTCTGAACTTGATACGGGACAGGGCATAGGCTGCTGGATATCCCACTACCAATGAGAAAGCCGCAGTAGAAATACCTACAATGAAGCTGTTCAGCAAGGATCGTAGGAAGGGTGTTCTGGAATAGAGATACCGATATCCATCGAGTGACAGTTGCTTTGGGAACATTGTGGGAACCCTTTGATACACCTCGAACTGTGACTTCAAAGAGGTATTGAACATCCAATAAATTGGGAACAATGCGATGAGCAGGAAAATGCAGACAAGCACTATGGAAACGTATTTGATTTGTTTTTGATGTGTGGTCATTTCGTAACTCTCCTACAGCTCGTCGCTTCTCTTGAACATGTATTTGCTTGCCAAGGAAATGAGGAATATCAGTAGAGGTGCAGCCAATACGGATACCGCAACACCTTTGCCTAACATCAAGCTGGTCATTGCCGTCTTGTAGCTGAAGACCCCGATGACTTCAGTTGCCCCCCCGGGGCCTCCCCCCGTCAACAACCATACCGATTCAAATTCATTAATAGTCCAGATGGAAGAAACGAGACAGGTCAGTAGAATGACATCGCTTATTTCCGGCAGTGTTACATGGAAAAATCGCTGGAGTACCGAAGCACCATCAATTTCGGCTGCCTCATATAGGTCTTTTGGGATTGTTTGTAATTTTGACAGGATTGAAAGACCAAAGAAGGGAACACCTCTCCAGATATTTACAATCAGGATCGCAATAAAAGCCAATGATTCCTGGCCGAGCCAAATCAAGTCATTTTCAATGAAACCTAGTGTCTTGAGAAGATGGTTTGCTATTCCTCCTGTATCGGAGAATATCCATCGCCAGTTGAGGACTGCAACTATATTGGGAAGTGTCCAAGGAATGATCAATGCTGCTCGGGATAGGTTTCTCCCTTTGAAGTCATTGTTGAGCACGAGCGCCATACTCAATCCAAGCAACATTTTGAATAGTACTGAAAAAAATGTATAAGCTAGGGTAATGAGGAAGGAGTGGATGAACTGTGGATTCTTGAGCAACTGTACGTAGTTGTCAAGTCCTACAAATGATGCCTGTCCTCCGATACTCTTGTTTGTGAAGCTCAGATAGACACCCCAAAGCACAGGAAAAAGTAGTACAAATGTTACATAGACAAGCATGGGACTGCATAGCAACAACGCAAATTGCTCCTCAGCTTTCCTTGTTCCTCCTATTTTCATTATGGCTCCTTAGACTCGTGAAATATGTTAGTAAATATCTTGTGATATTTCATAAGGTATCACAAGTATACTGGTTGTCAATCAAATATTGCTAATATTCGAGAAGAATCTATCATTTCATTGACAAATGGGCGTTGAGTGCTAGTATTGGATATATCACAAAATATAACTTATTATGATTAATACGTCTTGGATCTTTACCGTTTCGCTGAGCCGAGGTGCATATAGTCGAAGCCGTAGGGAACGTCCATCGTTCGCAATTAATGATAGTAAAATATACATATCTGGCTAAAGGAGTGCGGGTGATGATATCTCGGGAACAGGCAGTGGAGAATTTACGCAATGGGGTCAACAACGCTAGGAAGACTCGCCAGAAATCAAGGCATTCTCTTGCTGATGAGGTGTATTCGGTCTTATTGCAGATGTTGATTAATAAGGAACTCCCTCCTGGAACTGTGCTCAATAGAAGAGATATTGCAAAAAAGCTGAGTGTCAGTGTGGCTCCTGTGCTTGAGGCTGTCATTCAGCTGGAACTGGAAGGATATCTTGTGTCCATTCCGAGGAAGGGGACCATCGTAGCTCCTTTTGGACTGCAGGAAATTTATGAACACATGATTATGAGAGAGGCCTTGGAATGCCAGGCCTCACGGCTTTATTGTGGTGCCCCTGTTCGAAAGCACTATGAGGCATTGCTGATTCAAGCGGCGAACTTGGACTCCACATTCATCAATGGGGAAGGAAACTGGGATTTGGAGTATGAATTCCATGGAAATCTGGTTGAATTATGTGAAAGCGAGATGCTCATCAATGAATTCAACCGTGTCGTACGATTGGGCACTTTCTACGGCATGTATTATATTTATACCGTTCCTGGGAAAGAGAAGATGTTGAAGAACCATCATGAGTTGCTTTCTCTCTTGGCGAAAGGAGATCCTGATATTGCAGAAAAAGCGGTTAGGGAACATCTCTCGACATCGAAGACCATGTTGCTTGATGAATTCAGGAAGAACAACATGTCAGTTCTGGAGATGGAAAAAGAGAAGTGATGCCCTTTGCGTCTCTTTACGGTGAAGCCAATGCATGTCGGATGTACTGGTAATGCTCTCCAATCGGGCTAGGGGATTACTATTTGTGATTCTCCTGATAATTTCCTTAATTCACCATGGATTCAAAATTGTTTGGGGATATCTGGGAACTGGATGCCACTACAACATCCGGGTGCTCAAAACGGATATCCTCAAGTTCTTTTGCTGCATGCTGAAGAAGAATATTCCTGGCTGCTTCGCCTTCAAAGTGCATGTCTGCGACAGC
>SAAM01000639.1 GCA_009929415.1 Clostridia bacterium
TCCTGTTCCGGATGCGGAAAACGGAACTGTGGATATTCAGTATAATCTGGTATCAAAGGCAAACGACCAGGTTGAGTTTTCTGCCGGATGGGGACAGACTGGGGTTATCGGTAAGTTGAGTTTGAAGTTTACCAACTTCTCTATGAAGAACTTTCTGAATCCCTCTACTTATAAAGGTATCATACCTCAGGGAGAAGGACAGACATTGACTTTAAGTGGTCAGACAAACGGTCGTTACTACCAGGCATACAGCGTTTCCTTTATGGATCCTTGGTTTGGAGGTAAACGTCCCAATACACTTTCGGTAAGCGCTTACTTTTCAATGCAGACTGATGTTAGCAGCAATTTTCTTAGCCGCAGTTCGTACGGTATGAATCCATATTATAGTATGTATGGTAACTCTATGTATGGCAACTCAATGTACGGAAATTCTATGTATGGAGGTAACTATGAGTTGGCATACGATCCGGATAAGTCCATGAAGGTTCTTGGTATGTCTGTTGGTTACGGTAAACGCTTGAATTGGCCGGATGACTATTTCCAGTTTATGCTTACCCTCAACTATCAAGTATATATAATGAAGGATTGGGCTTACTTCTTGGTTCAGAATGGAAGTAGTCATAATCTTAACTTAGATTTGATGTTGCAGCGTAACTCCGTAGATAATCCATTGTATACGCGTCGAGGTTCTCAGTTCTCTGTCTCGGTTTCTGCAACTCCTCCTTATTCTTTGTGGGATGGTAAAGATTATGTTTCTATGGCAGACACTGATCAAGGTAAGTTCAAACTTATTGAGTACCACAAGTGGAAGTTCAAAGCTAAAATATTCTCTCCATTGGCACCTCTTACTGTTAAACGTACACCAGTGTTGATGTCTCGTGTTGAATATGGATTTTTGGGCCATTACAACAAGAATAAGCGATCTCCGTTTGAAACTTTCTATATGGGGGGTGATGGTATGAGTGGATATTCAACTATGAATTCAAACGAAACAATCGGTCTTCGTGGTTACGAGAATGGTAGCCTTGCCGGAAACAACGGATATAACTCTTATGCTTACGCTTACTCACGTCTTGCAATGGAATTACGTTATCCGTTCTTGCTTGAGCCTACCTCTACAATTTATGGTCTGGCTTTTGTTGAAGCAGGTAATGCCTGGCAAAATTTGAAAGACTTTAATCCGTTCAACTTAAAGCGTTCTGCAGGTGTGGGTGTACGTATCTTCCTTCCTATGATTGGTATGATGGGTATCGACTGGGCTTATGGTTTTGATAAGGTTAACGGAC
>SAAM01000640.1 GCA_009929415.1 Clostridia bacterium
ATATTATCTGATTTTTAATGTTATTAAAGTGAATACTGCCAGCAAGACTGCTATGATCCAGAACCTGGCAACTATTTTTGCTTCCGGAAGCAGTTTTTTCGGATATTGGATAAGCGCATCCTTCTCTTCCTTCTGAAAATGGTGATGGAGCGGTGACATCCTGAAAACGCGGACTCCGGTCCCGTATTTCTTGCGAGTGTACTTGAAATAGAACCTCTGAATAATCACCGAGAGACTTTCAACGAAAAATACACCGCAAAGTATAGGAATAAGAAGCTCCTTTTTTATTACAATTGCCGCTACAGCTATAATACCTCCGATTGCAAGACTTCCGGTATCCCCCATGAACACCTGTGCAGGGTATGAGTTATACCAAAGGAAGCCTACAAGTGCTCCGATGAAAGCGGCAAGCACTATCACAAGCTCCCCTGTGTATGGTATGTACATTATGTTAAGATAGTTGGAGTAGATTACGTTGCCGGAGACATAAGCAAGTATGCCGAGTGTGCCCCCGACAATGGCCGAAATTCCCGTAGAAAGACCATCCATACCGTCCGTCAAATTTGTCCCGTTTGAAACTGCAGTTACTACTAAAATAATAACAACTATATATACAACCCATCCGGCAATATCTTTACCTTTTCCCTGAATAGGAGAGAGCCATGAGTAATCCAACTCATTGCCCTTGAAAAATGGAATTGTTGTTTTTGTGCTTTTCTCCTCCTGAAAGAATGAAATCTTATCAGAAAATCCCTCCTGAGATACAATCTCCGGGTGAGCATCGCTGCTGCGCTGAGAAGCAGGAGTGCGAATCACCGCCTGGTCACTGAAATATAGTGTAAGACCTACAATGAGTCCCAAACTGACCTGCCCGATAATCTTGAATTTTCCCGGAAGGCCCTCTTTATTCTTCTTAAAAACCTTTATATAATCATCAATGAATCCTATGAATCCCAGCCATATAGCCGAAACAATCATAAGTATGACATATACGTTTGTCAGGTCTCCCAGAAGAATTGCCGGAATCAGGAAAGATATGAGAATTATGATACCGCCCATTGTGGGAGTTCCCTTTTTCTGCATTTGGCCTTCGAGCCCGAGATCCCTGATTGTCTCGCCTATCTGTTTCTTTGCTAGTTTGTTTATTATCTTCTTGCCTACAAAGAGAGCAATCAGCAAAGAAATTATGGATGCAGAAATAGCCCTGAATGAGATGTACTTTAAAAGACCCATTCCGGGGAAGTCTATATGACCGTTTAGGTATTCGAACAGATTGTAAAGCATC
>SAAM01000641.1 GCA_009929415.1 Clostridia bacterium
TAGCGCTCTCACACAGGCGCAGAAGAAAAGTTACATTACTTCATTCCTGTATCATATGTCGGATCTCGAAGACGCATCGGATTGGGAGCCTGAGAGAGTGGAAGGGATAGGAAGTGACATCGTCAAGGTGTATTTCAGTGATAACAGAGTCTATTACTATAAGAACGGAGTATGGGATGAGTGAGTTTATGTTAGTAGCAAAGCTAATGGCGGGCTACCTTGCAGGAGCCTTCGCAATAGGAATCATCACATTAATAGTCTTCTGGTGGTCAGAGGGCAGAGAAGTAAGTTTGAAGGAATATCTTAGAGGATTTTAGAAAAGGAGAAAAGTATGAACGAAATAATCAAAGTGAACTACGAGAATGAAAGACCGACAGTGTCGGGAAGAGAGCTTCATGAGTTTTTAGAGGTAGGAAGCAATTATACAACTTGGTTTAATCGAATGACAGAATACGGATTTACTGAGAATCAAGATTTTCAACCTATATTCCAAAAATGGAACACAGCTCAGGGTAATGAAACAACTCAAATGGATCATCAACTCACAATAGAAATGTCAAAAGAGATCGCAATGATTCAAAGAAACGAAAAAGGCAAGCAGGCAAGACAATATTTCATAGCATTAGAGAAGCAATGGAACACTCCGGAAGCAGTAATGGCCAGAGCGTTAAAGATGGCTGAAACCACAATAAAAACGCTTCAGACAACAGTAATCGAGCAAAGGCCAAAGGTAATCTTCGCAGATGCTGTGTCAGCAAGCAAGACATCAATCCTCGTGGGGGACATGGCAAAGCTGCTGAAGCAAAACGGAGTTGACATGGGAGCGAGTAGATTCTTCTCATGGCTGAGAGACAACGGATTCCTCATCAAGAGAAAAGGGACAGACTGGAACATGCCGACACAGAAGTCGATGGAATTACAGCTGTTTGAAATCAAAGAGACATCCATAGCACACTCAGACGGTCATACAAGCATATCAAGAACACCTAAGATTACAGGCAAAGGGCAATTGTATTTCATCAATAAATTCGTAGGTCAGGAAGACGAGAGATTGGAGGCTTAAATGTTTGATTATGAGCAAATGATGAGGCAAATCATCAGAGAGGAACTCTCCGCAGCTATGCGGAACATTCCTCAGTATGTAGACCAGGACAGGGTCCTTGATGTAAACGAAGTCTGTGAGTTAATCGGCAGAAGCAAGAGCTGGATCTCGCAGAACAAGGACAGCCTTCCGACTACGGTATACGAGGGCAGCCGGAAGTGGTTAAAGTCGGACATCCTTGAG
>SAAM01000097.1 GCA_009929415.1 Clostridia bacterium
GGCTCGACCACCTCAATGAAATGATCTATCTGATTGTATTTCCTGATCATGTCATTCTTTACTTTTCCGTCTTTGGTCATTATGCCTATCTCTTTCAGAAGCTCCGGCGCTTTCGAGGCTTTTATCAGATAGTCTCTCCTGCTTTCCACCTTTACTTCTGCTTCCGGTTTTGGCTCTTCATATCTGATGTTGAAGTTTCTGGCGTCCGCAGTTATTATGACATTTGTTCCCCGCTCGCAATACACGGCTTCGAGAGACTCATATTTTGCCGCCTCAGACAGCACGGCTTCGAGAGCATCAGAAAAATCTGCGTCCACTATTTCTTTGTTCATGTACAGCTGGCCATCCTTATAGCTTGCAGTAAAAGTCTTTGTGCCTGACTTGAAGGCAATGTTCATATCCTTGAAAAAATCCTGCTGCTCCTGATGTCGGCTTTCCAGCCCCGAAAAGAACAGCCTGAGTTTTGCTATTGTCTTTTTTTCCATAAAATCTCCTTAAATCCGTTTACGGTTCATCGTGTCCATTGTATATGAGTTCAAGCTTTGCGCCGTCATATCTGAATGCGTTATAGTTTCTGACTATGCCGTTGTTATCGCTCGAGATGACTATTTCATCTTTTCCATCCTTGTCAGTATCCGAATATTCTATCTGAGGATAGAGCCCGCCGTCCATTTCTTCTGCCATCTTTGCGACATGAGTCTTTCCATCCCATACGACAAGATAGAGATTTTCATATTCAGGAGAAAGACTGTTCTTTCTGTTTCCAAGCAGAAGTATGCTTTCGAGCGTTTCATCCTTGTTTACATCCTGCTTCAGAAGCCTGTGGATAACTACAGGAGCATCTCCTACGGCAAGCTTGTTAGTGTTTTCATATCTCGCAAGCTTCATCTCTATCGTTGCATATGAGCCATGATGTACGAGCTTGTACTGAACAGAATCTTTCACCCACAGAGCATAGCCTCCCTTGGTCTCCGGCGACTGGCTCTCAAAAGGCTCTCCGAAATCAGCGATAAGCTTCTGAACAAGGTCCTTTGCGCTCTCGTTTCCTATGTTCAGCTTTATTCTGCTGAAATGATTCTGTGAGTCATAGAAAATTATGGTTTCTCTCGTCTTTCCAAACCAGTCGAGCTTATACACTACGAATTTAGTCTCCGGCGTCTTTCCATCGCCCTTTGAGTCAGGCTCGCCTCTGAAATCAGCCATGTTTTCACGATTTGAGGAAAGAATCTCAAATGGATGTACATCTCCGTCATAAGATTCCACGACTCCTTTTATATCTTCTCTGTGGGTCTCTTCGAGAGAAGGGATCCTCGTATAATATGCATAATATGCTGATATCGCAACTATTATAGCTGCTGCCGAAAAAATAAATACTCTTTTGTTTATTCTTACAAAATCTCTTATTTTGTCAGTATCAATTCGGTAGGGGAGAGCCATTTTAGCTCTGCCAGGCTTTTTTTCGACATTTCTGTCTTTTTTTGCCCTGTTTATATTGTTATTTCCATTCATATCTTTTATAATCTTTTTAGACATCTTGATTTCCTTCCTGGTATATATTTGTCCACAGTACAATATTATATCATATTATACAGAATATTTGTGGGATAATTAAGGGAGCCTGACGACTCAGAGAATTCTGAAATAAATTATATTGAATTGTGCATTTGACATTATCGCAAAATAATTATATTATAATTATATACTATGTATGATAAAAACCATTATTAATTAGGAGGTTTAAATGCCAAAGATAGTTGATGTTCAGGAAAAAAAACAGGAGATATACAGATCTGCGACACAGGTTTTTTTAGATAAAGGATACAACAACACTACGCTTCTTGATATAGCCAAGCTCTGCAAGATGGGAAGGAGCACAATTTATCAGTATTTCAAGAATAAGGAAGAGATTTTTTATGAGGTCTCAATATCATTCTTTTCTGAGCTCGTTTCCAATCTCGACTCCATAATGCTCGAAGAAAGCATGTCTTCTACCGAAAAGATCAAGAAGATGCTGTCTGTGTTCATCTTTGATTCAAAAGCTGACTCACAGAGGTTTTTTCAGCTTGCGAAGGTGCTGATGTTCCTAAAGGAAAACAACTCTGTATTTGAGAACAAGTTTAAGTTCTTCTATCTGAGCGTCCAGGATATGTTCTTCCAGGTAGTGGAGAGCGGGATATACAATAACGAAATAAAGCAATGCGATGCCGAATCCATGTCGATAGCGATATTCGGGCTCGCGCAGTCGATAATACTTCATACCTACGTAGATACCAGCAGGGACAATCAGAAGTATTTCGAGTCGATATGCCTCATGATCGATGGGATAAAGGCCTAAGGAGGATAAATGAAAAACGCCGGAAGGAAAAATCTTATTTTAAGGATAATGATAATAATAATAGTGCTCGGGCTTGTAGTAACGCCTTTGCTGAGCCTGTTATAACTTACTTTGTTGTTTACGACATGAAAGGAGAAATATATGCCTGCATTTGAATTGAACAGAGATAATTTTGAAACTGAGGTTTATGAATCAGATCTGCCTGTACTTGTTGATTTCTGGGCGCCATGGTGTGGCCCATGCCAGGAGGTGCTTCCTATAGTTGAAGAGCTTTCTGCAGAGCTGGAAGGCAGAGTTAAGGTATGCAAGCTTAACGTCGATGGAAGCAAGGAAATAGCAAGAAAATTCAGGGTCATGACTATTCCTACCGTGATAGTATTCAAAAACGTAGAAAAAGTCGCAGAGAAAATATATCCAAAGAGCAGAGAGGAAATACTTTCGATGCTTGAAGGTCTGTAATAGCAAAAAGGTCGAAGGCTGTATATTTAAATACAGTTTTCGACCTTTTTGTCATTTATCTCTGTTTCAAGAAAATCTGCAGCCTCCGCCGGATCTGCCAAATTTCTTATTCGATCTGTCTTTTCAGATGACATCAGTATGGATATAACCTTTCCCAGAGCCACCATATGATCCCGAGGAGTCCCTGCCGCCAGCATGAATATGAGATCCACATCCGCGCTCTCATCTGGACTTCCCATGAGATTGAATCTCACCGGCCTCTTAAGCACCGCAATTGCCATGGAGGGCTTTATGACATGCTCTGAGGTCGCATGGGGCACTGCACTTCCAAGGCCTTCTTCAGGCACTCCTGTGGGAAAGTTTTTTTCTCTTTCCAGCACGGCATCACAGTAGCTGTCTCTGACATATCCTCCGGATCTCATCTCCGAAGCCATCATTTTTATGGCCTCTTCTGCATTTTCAAACTCTGCGCTGAGAAAAACAAGTCTCTCGTCTATTTTCAGAAGACTCACCTCTGCACCTCCTCCCATAATATGTAAAGGCACACTTCATCACGAAGATGAGCATGTGCCTTATGCTTGTTTCAGTTTTTACGAAAAATGAGCTTCTGTATGCTGCATTATTTTTTTTGACAGGCTTTTGAATACCGGAACCCCTGCCACCGTTACGACTATGAATTCTCCAAGAGCCACGTAAAACATAGTTTCCATGATCGGGAGCTGAGCCAGGAGAGCAATCTCAAGGCCTACTATTATTCCATTTGCCAGGGTGGGCATGAGTGATGCAATCCATATGTTTCTGGCATATCTCATCGAGTATACGGCGACTGCTGTCGCGAATGTCCCTACGATGACATCTATCATCCCGAAAGGGCTGAAAAGATTTGCAATGAAGCAGCCAAGGATAAGTCCTGGTGCAAACTGCGGGTTTACAAATGCCAGAAGCGTAAGGATTTCCGGAATCCTCATCTGGATAGCGCCATAGCTTACGGGCGCCATTGAAATTGTAAGTGATGCGTATATACCTGCAATTATTGCGGTATATACGATAAATCGGGTTTTTCCTGTGTTCATTTTTTCTACCTTCCTTGTTTTTTTATTAGTGGGACCAAGCAAACACTAATATATATTTATTACAGATATTCTTCTTCTTTATCCTTTATGGAAAGAAAAACATCCTGTAATTCGTCTTTATGGATCTGAATTATATCCTGCAGAACCTTTTCGAGAGCGTCGATATCATCATCCTTAATGATGAACCTGTACTCCCATGCGGGATTGAATTCTTCATCGCATATCGAAACCGATGCCTCGTTTCCTACAAGCTCAGAAATTCCGCTGAGCACCTTGTCTTCTTCATAATAGTCATATATGGCCGTGTATTCCCAGTCTTCTACGCCTGATTTCGTGCTGAGCTGAAGGTTCAGCATCTCGCCGTCTCCATCTCCTGTTATGAATATACTGTTAATATACTCCGCATCGCTTCCTATGTCAATCGTCGCAACTTCTTCAGTTATTATGTTGTCGCTGTCTTTTTTCATCAGTACTACTGCAAATTCATTCATGGCTGTTCACTCCTTCTATAATGGAAATTATTTCCAGATACATATAGTTCCCAGTACTCCAGGACCGGCATGTACAGATACCAGAGTCCCAAGATCCACTATGTCTACTTCCTTCTCTGTAATGTCGCTTATTCTTTCCTTAAGCTTCTGTGCATCCTCCAGGCGGTCTCCGTGAGCTATATAAATCTTGTCCATGCCGTGTTTTTCCGCAAGGGATTTTGTTATCTCCTCTATCTTGAGAATGGATTTCTTTCTTCCTCTGACCTTGTCCACAGGTACAAGTTTTCCTTCTTCAGTCATGTTTATGATAGGCTTTATGTCAAGCGCCTCTCCTATAGTACCCGAAAGCCTTCCGATTCTTCCACCTTTCTGAAGATATTTCAGGGTCTCTACGGCAAAGTTGATCTGCTGGTTTTCAAAGCTTCTGCCTGCATAGCTTACAATGCTGTCAAAGCTTTCGCCTGCTGCTGCCATTCTTGCTGATTCGATCGCCACATGTCCAATCCCGTAAGCTACGGATCTCGTTATTATGTTTTCTATGACAAGCTTATCCTTGTATTCCTCAGAAACATTCTTCACCATGTTGTAGGTCCCACTGAGATTGTGCGATATGGTCATCACGATAACGTGCGTATATCCTTCTTCCACAAATTCATCAAAAGCTCTTACTGCCTCTGCGATCACCGGAAGCGACGTCTTTGTGTCATACTCATCGAGAGATGCCATGCACTCTCTGTAGCTTATGTCATATTTGTCTCTGAATGTTCTTCCATCGTTAAATATAACCTGCAACGGTATTATCTTTATGTTTTCAGTATCCTGCACTTCCAGGCTTAAATCGCTGGTCGTATCTGTCAATATACCTATCTTCTGCATCCTAATCCTCCCAACTTACACATATGCCCACTGTTCCGGGTCCAGAATGCCCTGCCATCATCGGCCCAACGTTAATAATGTATCTGTCATCCTGAGATATATTTTCAAGTGAAGAAAAAATGTCATACTGCCTTTTCGCATCTTCAATGGACCTTCCATGCATGGAAGTAAATTTGATTTTACGCTTTCCTCTGACATCAGCCATTGCCAGCTCCATCATTTCCTGAAGTGATTTTTTTCTTCCTCTGATTTTTCCTGCTGCATAATATTTTCCCTCTTCATCAACCCCTATTATCGGTCTGATGTCGAGCATTTTTCCTACTTTTGCCTCAAAACTGCTTATCCTTCCACCTTTTACCAGATATTTGATGTTGTCCACGGTAAAATAGCCGCGGCTTCTTTCGAGAACATATCTGGCTCTCTCCACGGCTTTGTCAAAGTCTCCGGTTTCAATCACCGTTCTCGCCGCCTCGATTACCGAGAATCCCGTGGCCATCGAAATCAGCTTTGAATCGATTATCTCCACACAGAAGATGCCTCTGTATCCGTCAAGCGCAGTCCCGACTGCGTTAAATGTCCCACTCAGCTTAGAAGAGAGGGTTATCGCTATTATATGGGTAAATCCATCATTTTTCAGTTTTTCAAGGACATCCGTTATGTCTGCTATGAGCGGAAGAGATGATCTTGGTATCTCAGATTCGAGATTTTCATACACGTAGTCGGTATCAATATCAATCCTGTCCTTGAAGGCTCTGTAGCTGTATACTACCTGCATAGGCAGAAGCCTTATCCCGTACTTCTCCACAATATGATCTGGAATATCACATGTTGTATCTGATATTACTGCGATTTTATTCATTTTTCCTCCAGGATCCGATTCGCATGACTTCCAGACCTCTTTGAATTATTTTGTACTTTCACTAAGCTATTATACTATATATCCTCTTTTTTAAAAATAGTTTTAACAAAAAGAGTTTTTCAAAAAACGAAAAGCAAGTCTGAGGGCTTGCTTTTCGCTGAAATTCTTTATTCTATTTGAGCTGCTTCAGTACTTCTCCTAGCTCATTTATCTTTGCCTCATATTCGCTGAGGGATCCGTTTCTGAGCGCTTCCTGAGCTTCTTCATAAAGCTGGTTTGCATATGCTATAGTATCTGATGGAGCAGATATTCCAGTCTGATCCCCAGGTAAAGCTGCGCCGGAATCTCCCGGTATTTCAACAGGATTACCCTCATCATCTACGACGCTTCCCGCAAGGACTTCCTGAGAATCTTCAGGCTTTCCGAAGATTTTTTCGAGTGCCTTGTCCAGGGTTTCTTCCATTACTACCTTGTCATTGTACCCTACTATTATCCTCTTTACTTCCGGTATAGCGCTCTCTGAGTCCGCCCTGATGTAGAGCGGCTCCACATAGAGGATCGAGCTCTCAATCGGTATGGTCAGGATATGGCCCCTGAGCACCTGCGAGCCGCGGCTGTCCCATAGCGAAAGATCTTTTGATATGACATCATTGTTGCTGAACCTTGCTTCCATCTGCTGAGG
>SAAM01000098.1 GCA_009929415.1 Clostridia bacterium
TCAAAATCACAGGTAGGAGGGGGCTCTCTTCCTGCGCAGTACATGGACTCATATTCAGTCGCAGTAAACCCTTCCGAAATGTCGGTAAATGAGCTTGAGCAGAAGATGAGGCTTACTGAGCCGCATATAGTGGGAAGGATAGCAAACGAGACATATTACCTCGATGTCAGATCGATATTTGAAGAAGAGCTTTCGGCAGTGAGCGCAAAACTGTCAGAAATACTAAAATAGACTCGAAAGGGAATAAGATGAAACACATAATAGTAGGTACAGCAGGTCACATAGACCATGGAAAGACCACGCTCATTAGAGCCCTTACAGGAATAAATACGGACAGGCTTGAAGAAGAACAGAAGAGGGGAATATCCATCGACCTTGGATTCTCCCACTTTGACATATCTCCCGAAGAGAGAATAGGGATAATAGACGTTCCGGGCCACGAAAAATTCCTAAAGAACATGCTCGCAGGAGTAGCCGGCATGGATCTTGTAATGCTTGTGGTAGCTGCGGACGAAGGCGTAATGCCTCAGACCAGGGAGCATCTTGACATACTCGATCTCATAGGCCTGAAAAAAGGAATAATCGTAATAACCAAGATAGACAATGTCGAAGAAGACTTTCTGCCGCTCGTAGAAGACGACATAAGGATGTCCGTAGAGGGCACTTTCCTTGAAGACGCCCCGTGCGCATTCGTGGACTCTATTTCGAGAAAGGGCCTTGACGATCTTGTAGAGCTCATAAAAAAGGTCAGCGAAGAAGTAGAAGGCCGAAACGAAGACGCTCCGGTAAGGATGTATATAGACAGGATATTCAGCGTAAAGGGCTTCGGAAGCGTAGTTACGGGAACCCTCGTAGAAGGCACCATAAAGCCGGACGATGAGCTCGTCATATATCCAAAGGAGATGAAGGCCAAGGTAAGAGGAGTGCAGGTGCATTCGCTTCCGGCAAAGGCAGCCTATGCAGGGCAGAGGGTAGCCATAAACCTTTCAAACGTGGAAAAGGACAAGCTCGAGAGAGGAGACATCCTCGCAGCTCCAAACTCCATGAGTCCTACCATGATGATAGACTGCAAGATAAAAGTAATAAAAGATGCCAGCAAGGACATTGAGCACTGGGACAGAGTAAGGCTCTACCACGGCGCAAGAGAGATCCTCGGAAGGATAGTGCCGCTTGAGGGAAGCTTTATAAAAAGAGGAGAAGAAGGCTACGCACAGATTCGACTCGAAGAAAAGCTTGCATGCAAGGCGCTCGACAAGATAGTGATAAGAATGTACTCACCTATGGAGACAATCGGTGGTGGGGTAATCCTTGATGCAAACCCGAAAAAACATTCAAGCGCAGACAACGGCCTCGTGGAGGCTTTCCAGATAAAAGAAGAAGGATCGCCAAAGGATGTGATCGAAAACTTCCTGGGATCCGCAAAGGATTTTGTGAGCATACCAGAGATCAACGAAAAGCTTACACTTTCAACGGATCACATAAAAGAGCAGGTTCAGGAGCTTGAAAAGGAAGGCAAAGTAATGACTGTCGGAGCCTATGTAATCCACGATGCAAACTTCAGAAAAATTGCAGAGAATGGAGAAAAAATACTCAGCCAGTATCATGAGCAGAATCCGCTCAAGCAGGGAATGAGCAGAGAAGAATTCAAGTCAAGGCTCAATCTTAAGCTAAAGCCAAAGGAGTATGACGTATTCCTGGAGCAGCTCATGAAGCTCAAGGAAATAACCGTGAACCAGAGCATAATAAAGCTCAGCAGCTTTGAGATAGTATACACGCCGGAAAAACAGAAGATAAAAGATTCAATCATGAAGCGTCTCACAGATGAAAATCTTACCCCGAGCCTCGTGAAGGACTATGTGGACACAAAAGAAAAAGAAGAAGTAATAGAAGGCCTTCTCGAAGAACAGCTCATAGTGAGAGTCAGCGAGGATCTGATATATGAAAAGAAGGTAGTGGACACTCTTCAGGAAGAAGTTAGGGAAATGATAAAGGCAAACAATGGCATGACGATGAATGATTTCAGAGACAGGTACGGCCTCAGCCGTAAATTCACCATAGCGCTGCTTGACTACTTTGACAGGATCAAGTTCACGAGAAGAGTAGGCGAAAAAAGGCTGCTGTTCTAAAAAACTCAAAAAATGTAAAATGAAAAAACAAATAAAACCTGACTTTCAGAAGAGCACCTCAGCTCACTCATAAAAGTCAGGTTTTTCTATTTATCATCCATGAACATAAGGTTCATATAATCACTTCTCACCATTGTATACAGCGCTCTTGATACAGGGACAGAAAGCCCCTGATGAGTAGTAACCCATCCAGAGCTCATCTCATTTATCTGATAGAGATTCACTATGAAGGAGCGGTGAACCTTCACGAACTCAGGCCTTGAAAGCAGGATCTCCTCAAATTCGGAGAGCTTTGCATGAGCTTCGCGGATGCTCCCGTCAGAAAGATGGAAATATAAAGTCTTGTTCATAACCTCGACGCATGACAGCCTTGAAAAAAGTATATTCATTATTCCGCTTCGGGTCTTTACCATGATTCCCTCAGGAATACTCTGAATTTCAGCATAAAGCTCATCAAGAAGCGCGAACAGGCGATTTTCATCAACCGGCTTGAGGATATAGTCCTTAGCCTTTACCAGGTAGCTCTCAACTGCAAATTCAGGCGAAGATGTCAGAAACACAATCTTGGCATCAGAGTCAAAGCTGCGAATCTCTTTTGCAGCATCCATACCGCTCATTGAAGGCATAAGTATATCCAGAAGATAGAGCGAAAACCCGCCGCCTCTTGCAGCTGCGACCAGGTCTATTCCGCTTCCAAAAGTTTTGTATGCAAGAACCGCAGAACGTTCATTCCTGTATCTGTCAAGCAGCTTGCAGATCTTGTCTATCTCGCAAAGTTCATCGTCACAGACAGCTATATTCATGCAGGTCACCTCCAATAATATTCTTATATATAATAATACCACATTTCACGCCTTTATCTACTACATTTCACGCCAAAACCCTCAAAAACCAGTAGAAAAGTGCTATTATTTAGTGATAATGCAGTATCAAGAGGGGTAGTATTATAAACATAGAAAAGCAGAGTCCGTACGGGGGTTAAGGTACAGGCTCTGCTTTTATCATTTCAGCGAAGATATTAAATATCTTCATCGCATATCACGGTAATTCCGGATTCCTGCAAAATCCTTGCAGTCATTCCCATTCCAGGAACCAGTCTTCCCTCAAAGGTTCCATCATATACCCTGCCGAACCCGCACGAAGGGCTCTGGGACTTGAGTATGGCTATCGGACAGTTGAACAGCCTTGCAACAGAGAGCGTTTCCATTGCACCTTTCCTAAAGAAGTCAGTCACATCATTTCCTTGAGAATCGATGATAAGGCCGTCGCATATTTCCGCTGGATTTCTTGGAGTGGCAAGCCCCCCAAGCTGTTCAGGACAAACAGGAATAAGGTTGTATCTGTTCCTTAGTTCGACTATCTTTTCGCTTATATTATTGCCTCCGGAATATTTGCAATTAAGCCCCAAAAGACAGGCACTGACCAGAATGTTCATCAAAACTTTTCCTCTTTTCCAACATATGTATTGTATATTCTTCAACAATATAATTATACAGTAGCATATAAAAAAAATAAAGGAAAAATTAAACATCAAAATATTTTTAATGTCAACCACCCCCACTTAACCCCAAAGGGGTTTGAAGATGGGGGCTTGTAACTCACCAGTGGTGCAGGTGCCTTCGGCTCCCACCTCTTGTCGCAGATAACTGCGTGTGGTTACATCATGGGCAGGCTGACAACTACCCGGACACCTTCGGCTATACCGAAAGCATCACTTCAGCGATGTACTCTATTCCTTTGCGCTGAAGATTCATTGCACCTATACGGTCATCGTTGGATGTGTAGGCGCATGTCTTGCAAGTGAAAGTATGTGTATTTTTGTTACGGTTAGCTTTCTCCGTATGCCCGCATTTAGGACATGTTTGGGAGGTGTATTTCGGGTCTACCACAACTACTTTGGACCCTGAACGCAGTGCCTTGTATTCGAGCATCTGTCTCAGCTGGTAGAAGGCCCAAGAAACACTGTAGTATCTGTCTTTGCGTTGTACCTTTTCAGTCTGGCTTCTTATGCCGGTGAGGTCTTCTATTACAAAGAGAGTACCTTCTATACTGCCGGAAACGAGTGCCTTACTGACCTTATGATTAATATCAGTCATCCAACGGTTTTCTCTGTTTCCAAGCTTTTTAAGGCGCCTTCTTGATGAAGCGGTTTTTGTCTGTTGTAGTGATTTTCTAGTTTTGGTAAACTTGGCTCTCTTGTCTTTGATATGCCTACCTTCAAAGAAGTTTGTCTTACCCGCAGAGTCATAGGATACCGCAAGAAAGTTCATGCCAAAGTCGATACCTACTATATTGCGGACTGAATTGTCTTCAAGTATTGGGGTTTCTTTCTTAACTGCAATATGCAGGAAGAACTTATCTTTCTTGTAGATAAGGGTAGCTGTGCCGAAATTCCATGAACCGTCAAAATACTGCTTCATACCTTTTATTTCAAAAGGAAGCTTGATTCTCTTATCGAGAGTACCTATGGAGAGCATACCGTTTTTAGTGAACGAGTAGTCCCTTCCGTAGGAATACTGGAATTTTGGAGTCTTGTATACTGCGAGAGTCTTCTCGCCATTTGACTTCATGGAAGCGTAGCTTCCAGCTACAACAGAACATACATTGCAGGCCATTTGGGACTTTAGACCATATTGCTGTCTGAGGTCTGAGTATGTCATTTTCTGCAGTTTCTTAAAGGAGGTAATGAAACCATTATCGTATGCAACTCTTGACGCATGGTTGAGTCCAGCTTTTACAGCTTTTAAAGTCTCAATAAGTTGAGCTTTTTGGACAAAATCCGGATAAAGCTTTACTTTTGCAGTAATAACGAGTTCCATAACGAGCACCTCCTTTGTGTTTTTTATTTCATTAATATGTGTATATTATACTGCATTACTGAATAAAATACAAGTGTTTATAGAGAGAAGACAGACAAAAAAAACGGCAATTCCTCCCTCCACTTTAGAAGTGGGGGAATCCTTGCCTAAGAGCTTGAATATTTTAAAAACAAAATAGGAGAAATCTGTTTTATAAAAAATCTCTATGGGTATTATAAGTATATGCCATAAATAAAAATGTGCATTTTAATTTTACCAGGAGGTGGGGTAATGGCAGAAGAATTCAAGGCAGGTTGTCAGAGACCAAAACCAAAGGCTATAAAGCCCGAAGCAGTACCTGAAACCACAACCACAAATGAACCAGTCAGGGAGGAACAGAGAATGATAAAAGTAGGAGCACCGGCACCGGATTTCGAATTACCGGCATATCATGAAGGAGTATTCAAGACATTCACACTATCAGAATTCAAAGGAAAATGGGTGGTACTGTGTTTTTATCCAGGGGACTTTACATTTGTCTGAGCGACTGAAATATCTGCGGTTGCAGACAAGATAGAAAAATTCAGGGAGCTTGGGGTAGAAGTTCTTTCAGTGAGCGTTGACAGCGTCTATGTTCACAAGATGTGGAATGATCATGAAATCTCAAAAATGACAGACAAGGGAGTAACATTCCCGATGCTTTCAGATTCAGGAGGAGCAGTAGGAAAGATGTACGGCGTATATGACGAGGATGCCGGAGTTGAGATGAGAGGAAGATTTATCATAGATCCAGATGGAAACGTACAGGGATATGAAGTACTTACGCCTCCGGTGGGACGTAATGTAGATGAGACATTAAGACAGATCAAGGCATTCCAGCTCGTAAGAAACGCAGGCGGAACCGAAGTTACACCTTCAGGCTGGCAGCCAGGAAAGAAAACTCTAAAGCCGGGACCAGGTCTTGTTGGAAACGTATGGAAAGAGTGGACAGCAAAAGACGAGTAGGAATTTGAGATAGTATAAGAGTATAGACTTATGGAGGGCGAAAGCTCTCCTTTTTTGATTTCTTTTTAACAGATACAAAATACTTATCAAAACAGATTGACAGAAAGGGAAGAAGCTCAGCTTCTTATTGGGAATTTTATGAACAATTCACTGAAAAAACAGCTTGGAAGATATTTTGCAGTTATACTCGCAGCGATAATACTGGGAGGATCGATCGTCGTATACGGGATATATGACATATACAGACTGAACAAAGAGCAGAAGGTTCTCATGGAATCCAGCGTAACCACGCTCAAAAGCGCTACAAGGCACCTTGAATGGATAGACAATCTCAACATATCGATAAACACAGGAGCAGAGTTCACTGGAAAGCTCGATCCTACAGCATGTCTGTTTGGAGAATGGCTTGATTCTCAGGATATAGATCAGATTGAAAATGAAGAGATAAAGGCTCAGCTGATGAAGATAATACCACTGCATGAGACGGATCCATCACAGAGCAGGGGACATAATACCGCTTGTAGAGACTGACCAGGAAGCCGCATACAGCATATATGTCGAGGAAATGGTTCCGACAGTGGACAGCATAGTAGAGAGCCTGAGCATAATATCTCAGGAATATGAAGGCATGATATCAAAAGAAGCCATCGATCCGGTGCTTGACGTGACAAATGCCATATCTGAGCTTGAAAAAGGTAATCTTTCAATAGACATAAGCTCAGACAGAGATAATGAATTCGGATATATGATAAACTCGCTCAGCCGAGCAGTAAAAAATATAGGAAGCTATGTAAAAGACATCGACAGCATCATGTCACAGATGGAGCAGGGC
>SAAM01000642.1 GCA_009929415.1 Clostridia bacterium
GAGGATTATCAACTCAGCGCTCTACGCCATGGAGATTCTGCAGAATCAGATGGCTGGTGAAGCACAGAAAGCAGGCTTAAAAGATGATGAGGATGTGATTGCCCTTGTGAAAAGTATTCGCTCTGAGGATACTGAATGAGAGTCCTTATCGACACCAACGTCTTGATTTCAGCAGCGCTGTTTCCTCAAAGCACGCCGGCCCAGGCTTTCTGGAAAGCCAATACCTATCCATTTCAGGCTGTAATTTGTGAGCAGAACCTTGACGAGATGAAGCGAATCTTCACGAAAAAGTTTCCTGACAAGCTTCCATCCCTAGAGTCGTTCATCTCAAACTCTCTTCTTTCAATCGAGATAGTCGACACTCCTGAAATTCCCGTAGAAGAAGAGAGATCAATGCGCGACATGATGGACAGGCCGATATTGCGTAGCGCGATAGTCTCTGGTGTTGATATCATTCTGACAGGGGACAAAGACTTCCTTGAATCTGGAATAGATCACCCTCGAATGATGACTCCATCGGATTTTTTGTTTGTTCGTCCGTCTTCTGAGAAGTGACTCCATCATGTGAGCACATGTTTAGGTTTGAAGCATTTCCGAATGTGATGGCAATCCTACTGCATCTACGTAAGGGGTACATGGTACTTAGAACCTTCCGATAGACAAAGTCAAAGCTGCCTCATCTCTCCCTCAACTGGGAAGTCGAATTGCTTTGATAGTTTCATCTTCATCTACTCCTCCTTATTCTTGTCGAGAAGGCTCCGTATGACCGGCGCGAGATCGATGCTCTTTATCGCCCCGTATCGGTCTACGAAATAGTTCTTCATGTAGTCTTCGGTCTTCCGTACTCCGTTCGCTCCTGCAGTACCGAAATCAGATAAGGAATAGTGTGTGCTGCAGTGCGTCTCTTCATCACGATCCACGAACTTGATCTCGTCCCTTCTGAACAGATTGGAATTCAGGAAGATCGGATTGTGCGTATTGAACACCAATTGTGCTCTGTGGGTGTTCAGCTCATCGTTGTGAAACAGCGTGATGATATTCATCAATGCCATCGGGTGGATGGAGGGGTCGAACTCATCGACGACCAAGACTCCACCTTGGTGCAAGGTTTGCAAGACAAGAGGAAACAGGTTGATGAATCGGATCGTTCCGAAAGACTCGAACAGATCTACAGGAATGACAGTAGACTTAACGTCCCCCTTGAATATGGAGCAAAGCTGTGCTTCCTCATGCTCTCCATCCAAGACATATCCCAAGGCGTTCGAATTGACTCCAAACA
>SAAM01000643.1 GCA_009929415.1 Clostridia bacterium
TTGCTGAAAATGCTGATGACAATAAATATTACATCAAGGTGTTGCCTAATGCTTTCACTTTTTACGATGTAGTAAAATTGCCTACTGCGGTAGAATTGTTTATTGACGGATTATTCTGTCAAGTAGATGGTGTGCTTCTTACTAGAAGAGTTCCACCTCTTGCTGCTTGTGTGAAAACTTACCTCCGCGAAGACGGTAATGTTTACGTTCGTTACTCAACATCAGAAGAATAAGGAGGTAAATTATGAATGCACATTATCAAAATTACAGTCTATTAACAGACCTCACTGGGAGCAATGAGGATCTGCAACTTATAATTAATACCGTCAACGAGAAGTATAACAACTCTTTCTGGCGTACTATGACCGACGTCCTTCCTGCTTCAAGGAGCAAGAAGTTCAGTGTTATCGTAGAAGAGACCGGAATCCTTGTTAAGGCTTCTGTCGTAGGTTCTATGAGTAAAAAGCCGCTTCGCTCTTTCGAGGGTGGTCGTACTTATGAAGACTCTATGCATAAAATAGGTCATGGTTTCAACTTTAACCAGGCGGACCTTAATGCTATCGAAGAGCTGAATTTGGTGAATACTGACATGGCTGTTGAGGCAGCTAAGAAGTATGTCAACAGAGCTCAGAATCTCATAGCTGGTTTTCATGCTACATGGAATGGCTGGATTTATCAAGCCATGTCAAACCAGGAGGTTTCCATCAGGAATCAGAGCGAAGGCGCTGCTTCTGTTGTCGACCTGAGGACTAAGTCAGCTCATAAGCTTAAGGCTAAAGGCTCGGCTGGTTGGTTTGCTAACGGTACGACTGCTGTTATAGTTGATGACCTTCAGCGGATGAATAAAGTCGCAGACGACGGAAATCTTCCTGCTGATCGCGTTTTTGTTTGTTCAAAGACTTTGTATGATAAGCTGTCTACCAATGCAAGTATCCTTGCTGGTATTAAAGCATCTATGCCTTGGTCAACTTCTGATACATATATCTCTCCTAAGAGAGTTATGCAGGCATTATCAACTGTTTATGACATTCCTCCTATCGTTAAGATAGATGAGATCTCTCGCATCGAGGTAGATGGTATTCCGATTAATGATACAGCAGACTTCAATGTGGATAAGATTTCGCTTATCCCGATGACTAAGCTGTTCAAGATGCATAACAGTGAGTCTGACTACATGAAGGATACTAATCCGGCTACTTACAAGGCGTCTACTGAGGGCGGGTTGATTGGCTCTATCCAATTATTCTCAAGTGACCCGATTAACGTATTGACTAACTT
>SAAM01000644.1 GCA_009929415.1 Clostridia bacterium
CGTATCTTTCGCACTTGACAGCACCTTCAGAAAACCGGTCGTCGTGGACAATACTGTACAAATCAGGGAGATCATGCATATTTCTGTGAATTTCAACCACGATCTGGTCGACGGTGCCCCCGCAGCACGATTTCTCAACACGTTCAGAGACTATGTGGAAAAATCTCCACAATCAATCATGGTCCAGTAAGGTCCTTTGGTTTTGTTGATTCTTTCATACTTGGAACACACCCTCATCTGTTTCCGGTCAAGCTCATCAATAAAAGATTTCTTGCCTCAGAAGCTGATCAATAGCCGGAATTCAGCAACCCGGAAGTCTACGGTATTGCTTCAATATAAGGACGAAGACTGTCATACCAAACCTGGTTTCCTGCATCAGAAAAATGTATTCCATCCACGCTGTACTCAGTCTTGAGAGATCCATCTGCATTGTTCATGACTGTTGCCATGTCTATGAGGGGTATCGCACTCTTGTCGGCCAAGTCCCGTATGATTTCATTCGCAACAATGATATTGGCATTCATTCTTGCAGCCAAAGCAGCCCCAATGCTCGAATTTACAGTAGTAACTCCTGCAATGGTATTAACATAGATAGATATTCCAAGTTCTTCAAGTCCGTGCAACAGCACCGTGTAGTTGTTTCTGAATTCAACAGCGGAGAAAGTATCCCTGCTGCAGTTATTCGCTCCGATTGCAAGAAAACAATACCTAACGTCAAGAGCCTCGAGAAGCGGAAGTCTTTGGATGGTACCCTCAATAATATCCCCTCCGATGCCGAGGTTGACCACATCACTATCGGCAAAGGCTTCCTCCCAGGTGCCTAAAGCCACTCTGGAGTCTCCGAAGAACGCTATATCCACAGAGTAGGGTTGCAATGTCTGCGCCCACATTTGGATCACATGGTCATTGAAGAAGTGCACCTTTTGTTCAGAACAACTGGACAGCACCATCAGGCTGCCTACGCATACCATGAGTAATATCTTCTTGTACATGTATAAAGTATTGGGATACTTTCATCTTCTTGGCAACTGGATCGGTCTGCTCATCCATGAAATCCATACACACTTTTACCAGAACAACCAAACCAAACCCATCTCAAGGAGGCTATCCGAGACACATAGGCTTTCCTCTCTTGAGAATTCCAGGTGGAGGCAGACACGGTGAATCAATGCTTTGGATAATACACCATGCTCACGATATCCTCAAAACTGCCGTCATCCATGGCAAACCCTCCCCTGATCGTCCCCAGTCGCTCAAAGCCAAGTCTTTCATACAGG
>SAAM01000099.1 GCA_009929415.1 Clostridia bacterium
GCCCGCCATCTCTTCGTTCTTGTTCATCTGGCCCACGAGTATAACCGCTCTTGGCCTCGATGGATTTTTTGCGATCCTTACCATAGCGTTCGCACACTCCATTGTCTGTGTAGGAGAACCCGCCCTTGAAGGAAAATGTTCCTCCAGAGTGAAGGTCTGTATGCTGTCGATTATTATGAGGTCCGGATCTACGGAAGCTATGTGTCCGAGTACATTGTTCATGCTGTTGTCCGGAACCACCCAGATGTTTTCATGTATATTCCTGAGTATCCTGTCCGCCCTGCTCTTTATCTGGCTTTCGCTCTCCTCTCCCGTAGCGTAGAGCACTCTGTAACCCTTTGCCGCAAGATCGTCCGCCACCTGAAGCAACAGCGTGGATTTGCCAGCTCCCGGCTTTGCGGTTATTATGCTGACGGAATCCTTGACTATACCGCCTCCCATTACCCGGTTGAATTCATTGAGCGAGCTCACTATCCTGTCGCTGTTTCCAGTTTTTACATCCCTCAGCCTGAGGAGTGGATTTACAGGAGCAGCCGAAGATACCGGCTGACCGGCTCCCGGCTTTGCCTTTGAAGGCTTTGCGACAGTTATTTCCTCAATCGTCCCAAAAGAGCCGCATTCAAGACACTTTGCGCTCCATTTGCTGCTCTCGTTCATACAGCTCATGCATCTGTATACAGTCTTAGTTTTCATAAGTTGTTTCCTTTTCAGATATCAAAAAATATGTTATTCTTATTATACAATCAAAAATGAATTTTGAAAAACATCTGTAACATTGTTTTACATATTTCACACATATTTTTTATAGGTATTCTATATTTTCTTATTACAATTAAAGTGTAGTCAGTGATGTTAAGGTTTTCTCCCAAATACCTTACAATCACACAGAACATATAGTAAAAAAACCCCTTAATGACAAGCTGGTTCCCCGCCAGCTTGTTGTCTTTTTATGCAAAAACAGAGCTATGTCTTTCTCCCGGAATGACTCACTCTGTTTTTTTCGTCTCAGTCCCGCCTATGCGTCTTTTATGATTCCCTCTGCGACATTTGCGCTTTCATAAAGGAATCTGTATTTCGGATCGACCGGCTCCGCGCTGTTTATGATGGCGCTTCCAAGACATATCTCTCCGTCATAGAGCACGGCCACCTGTCCCGGAGTCACAGCCTTCACCGGACTGTCAAATATTATCTTCACTCTTGAATTTCCCATGTCATATACAGTTACCGGAATGTCCGCCTGCCTGTATCTGAATTTAGCAGTGCACTTCAGAGGCATCTGCGAAGGCTCATCCAGCGTCCAGAACATCTCGTCGGCGATCAGGCTCTTCGTGAACAGTGATTTATGGTTCTCTCCCTGGGCAACATAGAGTATGTTCTTTCCCAGGTCCTTTCCGCATACAAACCACGGTTCTCCGCTTCCTACTCCTCCGATTCCTATTCCTCTTCTCTGGCCATATGTGTAATGTATCAGTCCGTGATGGCTTCCGATTTCTTTTCCTTCAACCGTCATTATCTTTCCTGGCTTTGAAAGCAGGTATTTATCCAGAAATTCATCAAAATCCCGCTCTCCTATAAAGCACACTCCCGTTGAATCTTTCTTCTTTGCAGTAGCCAGCTCATGCTCCTCAGCTATTCTCCTTACCTCAGACTTTGGAAGGTCCCCTATTGGAAACAGCGCTTTCTGCAGCGCCTTCTGCCCTATTCTTGCGAGGAAGTACGTCTGATCCTTGTTTGAATCCGCTCCACGCTTGAGATAGAACCTGCCATCCTCTTCCTCGACCTTCGCATAGTGTCCCATGGCTATATAGTCCGCATCAAGCTTGAGCGCATAATCAAGAAAAGCATTGAACTTTATCTCCTGATTACACATCACATCAGGGTTTGGAGTCCTTCCGGCCCTGTACTCCTTTAGGAAATAACTGAATACCCTGTCCCAGTACTCCTTTTCAAAGTTTACTGTATAATATGGAATTCCAAGTTGAGCCGCAACTCTTGCAACATCCTCGTAATCCTCGGTGGCAGTACATATGCCTGTCTCATCCTGCTCATTCCAGTTTTTCATGAAAATACCTATAACATCATATCCCTGCTCCTTGAGTATAAGCGCCGCAACAGACGAATCTACCCCACCGCTCATTCCAAGCACTACTTTTTTCTTCATTTCCTGCTCCTTTAAACAAACATGTCCTTAACTTTGTATATCATGTAAATCATCACCAATGCAAAAACCGATGTTGCCGCGCCCAGTATCGAAAACAGCCCTGCGCCTGCTCTCAGCCAGTTTATACCCGTAACAAGCGCCAGCGGAACAATCAAGCCCGAAAGATATATTCCATTCATTCGCCTGTCTCTTATTCCTCTGAGTGCTCCAAATACAGGTATCACAAGAAGTACCGACATTACAGGCCCGTACATTCCCGGCGAAAGCATGAGCAGCGCGAGGCTCAGAATAACGAACATCCTGTGGAATCTGAGCAGGACTCCAGTCTCTCCCCGGAAGTCAGCGAGAGAAGCTCTCAGCAGCCTTATATATCTGTTTATCTCTTTTTTTATCCTGTCCGAGGATTTTTTTGAAGAAAACTGACTTTTGAGCCATTCCCCCTTATTTCTGAGGGCATCATAAACAGCCATATTCTCTTCCTGGATATCTATGTCTCTGTAAATATCTGCAAGTTCCGTCAGCTGAACTGTCATCTTCTCCATGTCGGCCTGAGTGACATCATCAGATTTCTGTATTCTTTTTACAATGTCATCAATCATTGTAAATACCTTTGTAGCCTTCATAATTATTATCTCTCCTGTTCCTGATAATCCTGATATTTAATTATACAACACATTGATGCCTTTGTGTATAGCGCCGGGTAAAAAAAGCAGGGCATCCTTTAAAGAATGCCCTGCCATGAACAGCTGTCTTTCAGCTGATATTGACTTAAATAACTGTTTACTACTGTCCGCCGCCTGCAAAATACTTTATTATAGGAGAAATACATGAATTATAAAGTACGAATGCTACAAAAAGCGGAGTCACATATTTTACCATGAAACTGAAATATCCTTTAAGCGCAAATCCATGTCCTGAAGATGCAACCTCATCAGTAACAATCTTAGATCCCCATTTCCAACCTACAAACAGACACATCATGAGTGCTCCCAGAGGCATAAGGGTATACTCTGCGATAAAGTCGAACGAATCCAGAATGTCCATTCCAAGTATCGGTCTCACTCCAGAAAGCATTCCCTGGCTTAAAGCTACAGGTATTCCGAGAATGAATACCGCAAGTGCCGCCATAGCAGTTACGTTCTTTCTCTGCATCTTTCTGCTGTCTATAAAGTATGCGCATATAACCTCAAGAAGCGATATCGATGAAGTTATAGCCGCAAAGAACACAAGCGTGAAGAACAGGAATCCGAATAAGCTTCCCATAGGCATTGAAGCAAATACTTCTTTAAGTGTTATGAACATAAGCCCAGGCCCTGCAGAAGGGTCGAGTCCGAATGCGAATACTGCCGGCATTATTGCACATCCTGCAAGTATAGCTATTATTGTATCAAGTATAGGAATTATAAGAGCACTTCTCTGAAGGTTCTCATCTTTTCCAAGGTAACTTCCATAAGTAAGCATGGCTCCCATACCAAGCGAAAGCGAGAAGAACATCTGCGCAAGTGCTGTTCCGGCAACTGCTACAGTAGAATCAAAGCTCGAAAATACTGAAAAGTCAGGTTTGAACATGAATTTCAGACCTTCAACCGCTCCAGGAAGCGTAACACTTCTGATTATTATGACGATAAGCATTACAAAAAGTGCCGGCATCATTATCTTGCTGTATTTCTCAATTCCTTTTTCTACACCTGCAAGTACTATAAATGCTGATAATCCAAGGAAAATAGCAAACCATATTATAGGCTCTACAGTTCCCGTTATAAATGCTACGAAGTAATCCGCTCCGGCCGCTCCGCCAAAGCCTGCTCCAAACATCTCCCCAATGAAGGTAATTGCATATTTAAGTACCCATCCTCCGAGAACAGAGTAGAAGGATAGAATTACAAAAGCTGCAAAAACACCGAATCCTCCGATAAAGCCTGCCTTCTTGTCAATAGATTTGTATGATCCCACCGCGTCCATCTTAGCTTTTCTTCCTATTGCAAGTTCTCCAAGCATTACGATAAATCCAACAGTAACTACAAAGAAAAGATAAAGAAACAGGAACGCGAAACCTCCGCCCTTACCCATCTTATACGGGAATCCCCATAGATTACCAAGTCCAACCGCCGAACCAACAGCAGCCATTATAAATCCAAAACTGCTCCCAAACTGACCTCTCTGTTTGTTTTCCATAGTAAACCTCCTATCCGTTTTTTGAATATTGATTGATGACAAACAAATAATTGCATTTAATCTTTACTTATTATATCCGTAATCGAACAAATATGCAACAGAATTTTTTGATAATTCCCACATTTTTTACTGTTTTTTTTCAAATTCTGTAACCATTGCTATTTGTGATATAATAAACATATTTTTAAGCTTTCCGTTGAATTTTTCCATTTCATTTTACGTTAAGCATACCCGGATATTTCATTCCTGATTCAAAAATAAAGGACCGGAATTTAATCCCGGTCCTGAAAAATATTTCTTCTATTCTTCATCTTTTACAAAACTCATAAGCAGCATTATCGTCATTCCCATTACAGAAAGCATGGTCGCTATGTTCGCAAGCCAGGAAGGGTTTTGATAGTTCAGCACCAGCATGAGCACAAAGAACCCCACGTTCGCATACTCAGAAACGAACTCCCTGTATCTTCGTTTTTTCTTTGCTTTCTTTTTAAGCAGCAGTGAAATAACTGCTATTCCAAGCGGTATCGCCGATACATTTCCATAGCCGAGTAGACTCATCAGTATGAATATAAGCCACGGTATCAGCGAGACCATGAGCCAGAAAAACCTTGCCTCATCAACTGGAGCCTCTTCAAAAGCCTCCCCCTCCTCATGGTTTTCAGAGCTTCTGTCTTTATTCATATTTTCGCCCTTATAGCTGTCAACCAGATTCATGTTGCCTATGTGATAGAATATCATGTTCTTGTCCAAAGTGTCCGGATCATAGACAAGTATGTCCGAAGATTTTTGCGCATCCTCAGGTACATATATGACCTTGTCATACATGTTTATGTCAAACATCAGATTGATTTCTTCCTGAGTTATGTCTCCATGAAATATATCTTCTTCCTCGAGAAGGCTCCTTAGGACAGTACAGTGCGTCTCATGGACATTTACCAGGCTTCCTTCGCCAAGCCTTTCTTTTATATATGGTTCGACAAGCGCAAATGCAAGCTCATTCCTTTCTTCAAAAACCTCTTTTATGACAAGAATCCTCTGTTTCATAAATTCACCTCAATCTTCTTAAATACTGAATATAATGATTATAGCACCATATTTGAGATTTAACAATTCTTTAACCTTAACACGGTTTATTTTTATTCTCTGATGTGATATTATTTGATGGTCAGGAAATTTCAGCTTGGAGGTGCATATAATGAATATGAGCGTAACAGAACAGGATAAGAAGAAAGTCTTAAGACTGGCGCTCTTTGCAGGCGAGATAATGCTCTGCAACGGAGGAGAGACATACAGGGTGGAAGATACCATACTCAGGATATGTCACTCCAGAAATATATATCATGTGAGCGCATTCGTTACGCCCACGGTAATAATCATAGCAGATGACCGTCACGACGGTTTTTCATTCATGAAGAGCATAGACACAAGGACCACCAACCTTCAGAAGGTAGCCATGGTGAACAACTTCTCAAGGGAGTTCGTAAAAAGCGACATTGCTCTTGATGACGCAATACTCCATCTTCAGGCCATACTTGAAAAGTCCGAGTATCCGGACTGGTTCAGAGTAGTCCTGTGTGCGATAGCCTCGTCCATGTTCACGGGAATGCTCGGCGGATCTCCGCCTGATCTTCTCTGCGCACTGGTGATATCTCTGATTGCCACAGTGACCTCAATAAAGATGTACGATCTGGACAACAATTCCTTTTTGTCAAATGCAGTCAGTGGAGTCATAATAGCAATACTTGCCATACTAAGCCTTAAAAGCGGCATAGGAAACAACATGGACATGATAATAGTAGGATCCATAATGCCTCTGCTCCCCGGAGTATCATTCACGAACGGTCTCAGGGACTTTATCGCCGGCGATCTCATCTCCGGAATGTCAAAGGTATTCGAGGCAGCAGTGCTTGCAGTAGCAATCGCAATTTCGGCGGGTTCAGTGCTGAGCATATATATAAGATACGGAGGTGTGATCTGATGTCTATGTTTGCACACTTCACATACTCTCTGCTGGCCACCATAGGCTATGCAATATTTTTTCAGCTTCCGAAAAAACTGCTGATTTACGCAGGCCTTACCGGAGCAATCGGATGGATAGTAAACGTGCTTCTCACTCAGGCAGATGCAAGCCTGGCTTTTGCCAATCTTGCTGCCGCAATAGCAGTTGCCGTAATGAGCGAGATCTTTTCGAGGATAAGCAGGAATCCCGTAACCATGTTCGTGATCCCGGGGATACTGCCCATAACACCAGGTTACTCACTTTACATGACTATGTACTATTTCACGCAGAATCAGATAGAGAATGCGCTTTCCAAAGGGCTTCAGACGCTTGCCGTGGCCGGAGCTATTGCAATCGGAATAATGCTCGTATCATCTTTTGGAAAGATATCGAGAAA
>SAAM01000645.1 GCA_009929415.1 Clostridia bacterium
AGCCCGTCGATCTTTACGATTCCCATCTTACTTCCAGCTTTCCAGTGCAACCCTTATCTCTTCTATGGCATCAACTATACGTGGGCCTCCACGGGCTATTATTGAGTCATCCGACATTATGTGGATTCTTTTTGCCTTGCTTGCCTCAAGATCGCTGAAAAGAGGATCTGCCACAAGCGACTCTTCGGTTTCCTTTTCTGCAGATGAATGCGATGAAGATACTATTGCATAAGGGTTCTTCACAATAAGCTCTTCTCTGCTGTAGTCAGCCCAGCCTTCTACGTCTGAAGCCACGTTCTCTCCTCCCGCAAGAGTTATAACCTCATTTATGAAGGTATTGTTTCCGGCAGTCTTGAAAGGATCCTTCCATACTACATAAAACACTGACACCGGCTCTGAGTCCTTTACCTTTTCTGCTATTTCTGCAAGCTTTGTTTCCATGTCAGCTATTACATCCTGAGCATTTTCTTCATTTTGTGAGAGCATTCCAAGGATTTCTATAGACTTGAATATATCCTCTATGTTCTCTGCCTCTGTCGAGATAACCGGTATGCCCAGTTCTGAGAGCGCCTGAGTCACGTCTTCCTGTATATATGTTCCTCCAACTACTACATCAGGCTTGAGATTTACGATCATCTCAAGATTTGGTCCCGAAAAATCTCCAACTTTCTCTTTTTCAAGCGCTTCCGCTGGATAGTCACAGCTGTTTGTAACGCCCACAAGCTTGTCCTGCGCACCTATTGCAAACATTATCTCAGTGCTTGTCGGTGAAAGTGATACTATTCTCTCTGGATATTCATCCAGCGTTATCTCATTTCCTCTGAAATCCGTGAACTGAACAGCAGCATCTCCAGACTGAGCTTCCTGCTGCGATTCCTTGTCAGAGCAGGCAGTCATTCCTGCAACCATAATGATACCTGCCAGTAAAATACTTAACAACTTCTTCATATTTTTCTCCTGTTTCTATCTGTCAAAATTTTATTACTTTAATGTTCATTATATCATTTTTTTCAATCAAATTGTATATATATTAATGATGTATCTCCTGAACATGAAAATTATTAAACTAAAACTGCTTTTTGTTTATTTTTAAATTGACCTTTCTTATTTGATATGTTAATATTCTTTTTAGGGAATACGATTTCTGTTTTGGGATTATTCCCTTATAAAATCTACATATTTAACTTAATAAGGAGAAGAATTATGAAAAAATTATTATCAATGATTCTCGCATCTGTTTTGATTTTTACGCTTGCAGGATGCGGTGGCGGAGA
>SAAM01000100.1 GCA_009929415.1 Clostridia bacterium
CAACTTGTTGAGCTTTTTTTGCGAATATGATGCTTGTGTCTCTTATAATTCCTTATTTAGAATAGACTTATTCAGCAGAAGTGGTGTTAACGTCAGTCTAATATCTTTCGCCGGGGGAAAATTCAACCAACTCCTTAACTGCTAGCACCCAGGACACTTTTTATTCCAAGACAATCTGCTATTGATCACTGATCTTCTCTCTGGTTGATGCAAAACCCGAAGACAAAGCCTCAGGTTCAACAAGAAGTACGTTTCTTTCAGCAAGCACCACCTTACGGCAATACTTCCTACAACCAAGGTGCGGTACGTACATGCCCTTCACAGCTCATCAGGCACTGTATCTTGGCCCAAGACCTGCAACATCGCAATCACTGATGGGCCTGCTATCAATGAGTAGAACTCTTGCCCTACATCCAAAGTATGGTCAGGATAGTAGTAACTATCAAGCAAAACAAAATTTTACTTCACGTTACTACCCCCTGTTCTCAGAGGCCTCTCCTCTTTTCCCCTCCATTTCATTAACTATTTGTAATGTGAATCATCCTATGATAGTTTCTGTAATTGGAGGGGGTCATATCTTTTCTGAGTTTGAACTGATGAATAAAGTCCCTGTATGATGAGAACCCGGATTCTTCAGCGATGGTCGAGATTGTTTTATCGCTGTCGATCAAAGCGACAAGCGAATGTTCAATCCTTTTATCGATGATGTATTCTATGAGGGACCGTTTCATCAGTGATTTGAAGTGCCGATTCAAATAGTCTGGATTGTAGCACAACATATCAGCAAGCATTTTTACCGAGAAATCTGGATTAATAAGATTCTCGTACACCAACTGGATGATTTTGTTGACCAGACTCTTATTGTCTTCATTATTCTGTGAGTTGCTGATTATATCGATCACCATCTCATTCAGGGATATCAGCATCAACTTCACGGCAGCTTGATACTTCTGCTTGGTAAAAGAACTGTTTTCCTGTTCATAGAGAAGTGCATGGAATTGCTCACGGATTACATTGGTATGCATCATATTCATGTACCTCGGCAACAACAACGCATCACGCAACCTTGACCTGGCAATCTCTTTATTGTTGATGATGGTAAGGGCTTCCTTTTCCGGAATGAACTGCGGAAGTCCTTTTGTCTTGAAATGAATCCAATAATATCGCGCCTTGTCTTGGAGCTTTTCAGTACCCCAATGGTTTCTTCCCTCGGAAAGCAAACAGAAGGACGATGGCTTGATGGAAAAAACTTCCGACTCTTCCTGGATCTCAACTTTACCCTGATGCCCAAGGATGAAAACCGATGTGCTGATGTTGCGTCTTCTATGAATCCACCCCGGACTTAGGATTGCTATACCGCAGTTCTCAGCCTGAAGTTTTGAAAGATTAGGAAACAACACATACTCCATGTTCAGCTCCTAAAAAAGTCGGATTATTGCATATAATAACATAATTCTTTATCTATTGGTCATTAATTTGTAGTGTTTAAATTAATTAGCATTTCAAAGGAGGCTTTTATGAAAAGCAAGTATTTTGTATTCATCTGCATTTTCTCACTGATAATTACTGGCTTTTGTTTTGCAGCCGGGCAAAAGGATACTGCAGAGGAACAGGTTACATTGAAGTATATCTACTGGGGCAGCCCGGCTGAAGATGCTGCCGTCAAGCAGGCATTGTCGGAATTTGAAGCAGCAAATCCTACAATCAAGGTCGAACCCATGTATCTGCCGGGGGATCTGGATGGGTCAACATACAATGCCAAGATGAAGGCATTGGCTGTCTCCAACACACTTCCGGACGTAGGATATTTCCGCCCGGAAGAATTTGGCAACTATGCTGAAAACGACTACTTCCTTAAGCTCGATGATCTGATGAAACGTGACGGAATGGATGATTCGTACCTGCCTCAGACGTGGCTCAAGATCAAGGGAAATACGTATGGTGCCTACACGGCAGCAGAGTGTCAGGTCATGTGGTACAACAAAAAAATCCTCGCAGAAGCAGGAATTACTCCCCCTACTGATTACCAGAATGCCTGGACTTGGGACGAATTTGTTTCAGTTCTGAAGAAGATTACTGTCGACAGCAAGGGAAAGCACCCCGGCGATGCCACCTTCAACCCCAAGGACATCGTTCGCTATGGTGTCAGTTATGACCTATGGTCATCAATGTACTATCCAACTGTATGGAGCAATGGTGGAGACATCATCGGCACCGACGGCAAGACCGTATACATCGACAAGCCGGAGACCATCGAGGCTTTCCAGAAGATTGCCGACCTGATGAATGTAGACCACGTAATGCCCCGTATGAGCGGAGGAACCAACATTTCCCCGCTGACCATGCTGGCCAACAACCAATTGGGTTTCTACGTCACCGGACAATGGACTTTGCTTGACTTAGGAGCAATCAAGGATTTTGATTATGGAGTGGCAGCACTTCCTATCTTGAAGAAACCCGCTCAGATTTATGTCAGCGGTGTCAACGTAGTATTCAACTCCACCAAACATCCCGAAGAGGCTTGGGCATTGCAGAAGTGGATGATGGATCCCGCCAAGACACTTGACCTGTATACTTCCGGTCTTTGGATGCCCACGAAGAAGTCGTACTATACTGATGAAAAGGATCTAGCCAAGTGGCTCGACAACGATGTCCACCCACAGGGTTTCAAGGAAGCCGTTGTTGATTCCATGGCTGTCGCGGTCAATGAACCAATCAAGATCAAAAACATTAACCAAATCTGGGGCGATTATCTGAACGCTGCCGTTGAGAGCATTTGGATTGGTGAAAAGACTGCAAAAGTTGCATTGACTGAAGTTGCTGAAAAAGTCAGGAAATCTGGTTTGCTTCAAGGCAGCTATTGAGTTGTGGGGAGCTGCTTCCTTCCAGGAGCAGCTCAATGTTCAGATGGAGGTTTCTGATGGCTCGTTCCAAGTTGGGATTAAACGTAAAAAGGCAAACCTTTTGGGGGTGGATTCTTATTTCACCACTTTGTCTTGGGCTGACCCTTTGGGTGGCTTTCCCCATGGGGCTCAGTTTTTTTACGAGCCTGACCAAATGGGATATGCTCAGTAAAGCTCAATTCATCGGATTCAAGAACTATGTATCGATATTCACAGAAGATGAGCTATTCATTAAATCCATCAGAAACACCCTGTATTTTACATTTCTCAGTGTCCCTCTCCAAATGACTATAGCATTGGGAGGCGCTCTTCTCTTGAATTCACAAGTAAAGGGGAAACGAGTCTTCCGTACAATTTTCTATCTGCCCTCACTGATTCCTCTTGTGGTCTCTTCGGTCATGTGGCTTTGGCTGTTCAATGATCAGTATGGGTTGATCAACTACTTTTTGCATGCTCTCGGCATCGATCGAGTTCAGTGGATTGACAGCAGGGCAATGGTTATTCCGAGTCTCACCATGATGAATGTGTGGAACATCGGAAATGTAATCATCATCTTCCTTGCAGGATTGCAAGGAATCCCCAATGATTTGCTGGAAGCAGTAGACATTGATGGAGGAACCTACTGGCACAAGTTCCGCTATGTAATCATCCCACTGCTTAGTCCTATCATTCTCTACAATATGATTATCAATATGATCAAGTGCCTGCAGCTTTTTGTCGAGCCTTACATCATGACCAACGGAGGACCCGTTAACTCGTCACTGAGTTTTGTCCTGCATATCTACAACAATGCATTCAAATACGGAAAAATGGGAACGGCTAATGCCATGGCATGGGTTTTGTTCATCCTTACCATGGGTATCTCCCTGCTGATTTTTAAAACTTCCACGATGTGGACGTACTATGAGGGAGACAAATAATGAGATCGAGAAAAACCAGCCTAACTATTTTCATATACGTGTTGCTGTGCATGGGGGCCGTATTCTGCCTCATCCCTTTGTTGTGGTTGCTTCGTAGTTCCTTGATGTCTACAGAAGACATGTTCAAGTTGCCATTGATTTTGTTTCCAAAAAACATCAGATTTCAGAATTACATCGAAGTATTTACCATGGTTCCTTTTGCCAGGTTTTATATAAACACCGTTTTCGTGGTGATTGCAAACATTGTCGGAGCTTTGATCTCAAACCTGATGATAGCTTACGGTCTTACAAGAATAGAATTCAAAGGGAGAAAACTCATGTTCTCCTTAAGCATCGGAACGCTTATGCTCCCTGCATATGTTCAGTTGATTCCACTTTTCCTTGAATGGAATTGGTTTGGGAAAATCAATACATTCCTCCCACTGTTCGTACCGGCCTTTTTCGGAAATGCCTTCTTCATTTTCATGCTTTGTCAGTTTTTAAGAACCATTCCAAGGGACTTCGATGAGGCAGCCTTCATGGATGGTGCAAGCTATCCATTGATCATTGCCAAAATAATTCTTCCTTTGGCGAAACCGGCGATGGCTGTTGTCGCCATATTCCAATTCATGTTTACCTGGAATGATTTCATGACTCCGCTCCTATTTTTGAATGACATGGAAAAATATACCCTTGCCATCGGGATCAGAACATTCATTTCTACCTATTACACACCATGGGGAGTACTCATGGCAGCTGCAACACTTACCATCCTACCGTTGATAGTGTTGTTCTTTAGTGCTCAAAAATATTTCATATCAGGCTTAACCTTAGGCGGGATAAAAGGATAGTTAGTCATGTACCATACCATGGATGATTTGAACCCAAAAGAAGTCACGTTGCTTGAAGGATTTTGGAAGGAAAGGAACCACCTGCTTGCAGATGTAATTATTCCCTATCAGTGGGATACGTTGAACAATCGTACCGAGGGGGTTCCCTTAAGTCATGCTGTTGAAAACTTTCGTATAGCTGCGAAAGAACTCGAAGGAATCCCCGGAGGAACGATTTTCCAGGATAGCGACGTGGCAAAGTGGATTGAGGCGGCTTCCTATTCATTGATGTTCCAACCAAACAGTGAATTGGAAGCCAGCATCGATGAGCTGGTGAGGTTGATCGAGAAAAGCCAACATTCCAACGGGTATGTCAATACATTTTTCACTGCCAAAGGAATTGAACAGCGGTGGTCGGACCTAGAAATGGGCCACGAACTGTACTGTGCAGGTCATCTCATTGAAGCTTCCATCACCTACTACCAGGCTACAGGGAAACGTAGGTTGATGGATGTGATGATTCGGTATGCAAACCTGATAGCCGAGGAATTCGGACCGGAAAAGGGAAAACTTCATGCATACGATGGACATCCGGAAATAGAAATCGCTCTCTATCGTTTGGCAGCGGCCAGTGATGATGAACGATACATGAATCTTGCGGATTACTTCATGAACATACGTGGCTCAGTGAGGACAATGTACGCAACCACCAATGCAGAGGGTGCAAGAAAGCCCAAATCACGATGGTTTGAGGCCGATTACTTCGTGGCGGACAAACCCATACGATCCATGACTGAGGTAACAGGACATGCCGTCCGGGCGATGTATCTATATGCCGGAATGACTGACCAATGTCGACATACCGGAGAACCGGAACTTTGGGAAACCCTAACCGAGCTTTGGAACAATCTTGCACAAAAACGTGTGTATATCACTGGAGCCATCGGGTCCCAAAGTCATGGCGAGCGGTTTACCGTAGATTACGACCTCCCCCCGGACCGTGGGTATACCGAGACATGCGCATCGATTGGGTTGGTCTTCTGGGCATGGCGAATGTCTCTAATCGATATGGACAGCCGTTATGCCGATATGATTGAAAGAGCAATGTACAACGGTGCATTAAGCGGCATTTCCTTGGATGGCAAAACTTACTTCTATGTTAATCCTTTGGAAATCATACCGAGCATAACAACATTCAGGCATGATATGGAGCATGTATTGCCACATCGGGCCGGCTGGTTCGACTGTGCGTGTTGTCCTACGAATATTGCACGCCTGATAGGCTCAATAGGGAAATACATCTATAGCTTTACTGATACTCATGTATATATCCACCAATACATTTCTTCTGAGGCTGAGGTACCTCTTGGAAATCAGAAAGTCTCGATTCTGCAAGAAACCAAATATCCTTGGAATGGAGAGATGCACCTGACAATGCATATGCAAGGCTCAGTGCAAGTTTCACTCTCACTACGCAAGCCCCACTGGTGCGACGACTTCAAACTCTTGGTGAATGGTACCGAATGGGATGGTTGGCATATGGAAAAAGGCTATATTACCATCGACCGGGTATGGGCTTCTTCAGATACTGTTGCTCTAGAATTGGAGATGCCTGCAAAGTTCTTTCAAGCTGACAGCAGGATACTGGACTACTGTGGAAAAACGGCCTTGATGAGAGGTCCCTTGGTATACTGTTTGGAAGAGATTGACAATGGAGCACAGTTGCAGGAGCTGCTCATCGACCAGCATGGTGATATCAAGGTTGAAGAAGGAGTGATCCAATCATCTCCAACAACAACCCTACTCCTTGATGGGTACAGGGAAACATTGCGGGTGGAAGAACTCTATGAACCTGTCAGGCAGAACAAGAGAACCAAGGTACGAATCAAAGCAATCCCCTACTTTCAGTGGGGAAACAGAGCAAAAGATCAGGAAATGCGAGTCTGGTTCAGAACTGTGTAGAAAAGCAAGCCGAGCCTTGCATCACCCTACTCACCACGAATCTTGGTAAACACGGACAGATGGTTTCAAATGCCTCTTCATGGGAGCCTGCTTCCCAACAGAGGCGCTTTCAACGACATTCCACTTCTCAAAAAAA
>SAAM01000101.1 GCA_009929415.1 Clostridia bacterium
ATGAATCCTATAGAGGAAATCGCGGCAGTCGTAAGAAAATATCCGGAGACAGTATTTTGCGTGGACATGGTGAGCTCTGCCGGAGGATACAGGGTGGATGTGGACAGGCTCGGAATAGACATCTGCATCACATCAAGCCAGAAATGCCTCGGACTTCCAGCGGGGCTCGCGGCCTGCACGTTCTCACGAAAAGCGGTCGAGAGGGCAAAAACGGTTCAAAACAGAGGATTTTATCTGGATCTGCTCCAGCTTTACGATTTCATACAGAAGAAGGATTATCAGTACCCGTCAACTCCTTCACTGGCCCACATGTTCGCTCTCGATTATCAGCTGGACTATATAATAAACGAGGAGGGCCTCGAAAACAGGTTTGCCAGACATGAAGAGATGATGGAGATGGTAAGGGAATGGGCAGGAAGGAATTTTGCCCTGCTGGCCGAGGATGACATCGCCTCAAGGACGGTAACGACTGTAGTGAATACGAGAAACATAGATATATCAGAGCTCAACAGGGAGCTGAAGAAAAGGGGCATGATGATCTCAAACGGATACGGCGAGCTGAAGGACAAGACCTTCAGGATAGCGCATATGGCAGATACTACCCCGGCTCAGATAACGGAGCTGCTTGACAATCTGGATGATATACTCAGGCTGAATTAAGAGAGAAAAGGAGAATGATCATGAGAATACTTGCGAATGACGGAATAGACAAGATCGCGGCTGATGAGCTTGCGGCAAGAGGATTTGAGATAGACAGAGGCCATTATGCCAAAGAGGAGCTGAAGGCTAAGATAAAGGATTTTGATGTGCTTATAGTAAGGTCAGCTACTAAGGTGGATCAAGAGATAATAGATGCGGCGGCGCAGGGAGATCTGAGGCTGATAGTCAGGGCCGGAGTCGGAATAGATAATATAGATGCGGCCTATGCCCAGATGAGAGGCATAGAGGTAAGAAATACCCCAAATGCAAGCAGCGATTCTGTGGCGGAGCTGGTGCTGGGCCATATGTTCTCGCTTGCCAGATTTATCTCAATAGCAAACGTGACCATGAGAGACGGCAAATGGAACAAGAAGGAGTACGAGGGCGTTGAGCTTGCCGGAAAGACTCTTGGAATCATAGGGTTTGGAAGGATAGGAAGATCTCTCGCAGAAAAAGCCAGCGCACTTGGAATGGATGTTATGTTTCACGACATATGTGTAAAGAATGATGAAAAATTCGAATACGCTGAGTTTGATGCCCTGATAAAAAATGCGGACTTCATATCTGTGCATACCCCTTTCACTGGAGAGGCGCTTATAGGAGAGGCTCAGTTCAGGAAGATGAAGGAGGGCGTTTTCATAATAAATGCGGCAAGGGGAAATGTCATCGACGAGAAGGCGCTCGTGGATGCGCTCAATACTGACAGGGTAAGGGGCGCCGGCATCGACGTCTTTGAAAAGGAACCAGCCGTAAACCTGGAACTCGTAAGGCATCCCAAGGCATGTGTGACTCCTCACATAGGGGCAGCGACGAGAGAGGCTCAGATGAGGATTGGAAGAGAGACTGCAGAAACTGTCTTGGATTTTTTCGATAATATCATTGACAAAGCGATGTAATTTGTTCAAAATATAAAGTGGATAAGTATAATTATTTAATAAAAAAAGAAGGAGATTGGAAAATGATAACACTCAGACCATTTAAGGCACTCAGGCCAACAAGGGAAGCGGCACCAGATGTGGCAGCGCCGCCATATGATGTCATAGATACTGCGACAGCGAGGGAAATAGGAAAGAACCCCAGAAGCCTCGTGCACATAACGAGAAGTGAGATTCATTTTGGAAAAGACCAGGATCCTTATTCTCATGAGGTTTACAGAAGTGCAAGAGAAAACCTGGATGAGTTCCAGAAGAAAGGCATACTTTTTGAGGAAGACAGGAAATCATACTATATATACAGGCAGATAATGGATGGAAGAGCTCAGAGCGGGATCGTAGGATGCGCTGCCATAGATGACTACAGGGACGGAAAGATCAAGAAGCATGAGTTCACCAGAGTAGACAAGGAAGCAGACAGGATAAACCATTTCTATACCTGCGAGGCAGATACGGAGCCGGTATTCCTGTTCTGCAGGAAGAACGATGCGCTGAAGGATTTCATAGACAGATACACCGAGGCTCATGCCCCGGAGTATGACCTTATAACTGATGACGGAGTTACTCAGATCCTGTGGGTAGTTGGCGGTGAAGGCGATATAAGAGAGATCGAATCCATATTCGCAGGACTCGATGAGCTGTATATAGCAGACGGCCATCACAGAACGGCTTCCGCATACAATGTGGGAATGGTAAAAAGAAAGGAAAATCCGAACTATACCGGAGAAGAGAATTTCAATTATTTCATGTCTGTGGTATTTCCGGCAGACGAGCTGCTGATAATGCCTTACAACAGGCTGGTGAAGGACATGAACGACCTCATGAAGGATGACTTTGTCGCAAGAGTGACGGAAAAGTTCGATATGGAAAAGATAACGCTCAGGGGCGATGAAAAATCAGACTATACCCTCAAGCTGAAGAAGATAGAGCCAAAGAGGCGCGGGGAATTCACGATGATAATGGAGGATGAATATTACAGGCTGATTCCGAAAAAGGGCACATTTGACGAAGCCGATGTCGTAGCTTCGCTGGACGTTTCAATCCTTCAGGAGAATCTGCTCGGACCTGTTCTGGGGATAGATGACCCGAGGACCAACAGAAGGATAGAATTCTTCGGAGGAGTGGATATGCTCGAGGAAATCGAGGCCAAGCTTCTCGTGAGATACAGAAGAGGGCTGGGATTCCTGCTCTATCCTACTCAGATTGAAGACATAATGAAGATCAGCGACAGCAATCTCGTCATGCCTCCGAAATCGACATGGTTCGAGCCAAAGCTAAAAAGTGGACTTTTCATGTACAAGTTCTAAATAATGTTCAGAAACTGCAATACCTCCTTGAAAAAACAATCCGGTTGATATATGATATACCTTATATATTATATTTTGAAATTATTAATGGAAAAGGACAGGAAATATGAAGTTACTTATCGATAGGATAATCAAAGACGGAGAAGGCAGAGAAGGACATATCATCAAGGTGGACTCCTTCATAAATCATCAGATGGACATGAAGCTGATGGATGAGATAGGAAAGGAATTCGCAAGGAGATTTGAGGGACTTGGGATAAACAAGATTCTGACGATCGAGGCTTCGGGAATAGGGATCGCGGTGATAACATCCGTGCACATGGGATACATCCCGGTAGTGTTTGCGAAGAAGTCGCAGCCCAACACCATGACCGAACGTTACTATGGAGCCGAGGTAAAATCGTTCACGAAAGGAACGGTATCCCTTGCCAAGGTAACTAAGAAATATCTTCAGCCGGGAGAGAAGGTCCTTATCATAGACGACTTCATGGCCTACGGAGAAGCATCCAGAGGGCTCATAAGCCTCGTGCAGCAGGCAGGCGGAGAAGTAGTAGGACTTGGAGCCGTGGTTGAAAAGGCATTCCAGGGCGGAGGACAGAAGCTCAGAGATGAGGGCTACAAGGTAGAATCGCTTGCAGTCATAAGCAAGATCCATGATGATGGCACGCTCGAATTCAGCAATTATGATAAATAACGGGCTTTAGCCATAAATATCCGGAAAACGGAACTATCAAGCGTTTTTGAAAAGCCTATAATTCGACATATATGGAACTATACTCAAAAGAATCGTAAATATTTTACGATTTTTTTGGTTAAAGCTATTTACAATTTCCGAACGATTGTATATAATTGTCTCATAAACATATTAGAAAAAAATAAAGGGAGATTGATATGAAAAAATTATTATCACTGGCTTTAATTTTAGTTCTTTCGCTTACCGCACTTGTTGGATGCGGCGGAGGTGGCGGCTCTACAGAAGAAGGCGCTGCTGATCCTGTAACAGTTGGATTTATCTACATCGGACCTGTTGGTGACGGCGGATTCACTGATGCTCACGACAGAGGAAGACTTTACCTTGAGGAGCAGATGGGAGACAAGGTAAGAACTATCTATCAGGAGAATGTTCCTGAGACTATGCAGGACGTTAAAAACGCTGCAAAGATAATGATAGACGAAGGAGCTTCAATAATATTCACTACAAGCTTTGGTTTCATGGATGCTACTGAAGAGCTTGCAGCTGAATATCCGGAAGTAAAATTCATGCATTTCTCTGGATATAAGATGAACGATACAAACTTTGGAAACTACTTTGGAGCTATGGAAGAGGCAAGATATCTTTCAGGTATAGCTGCAGGACTTAAGACAGAATCAGGCAAGATTGGTTTTGTAGGAGCATTCCCTCTTACGGAGCTGTTCATAGGAATAAACGCATTCACGCTTGGAGCTCAGTCAGTAAACCCTGATGCTACAGTTCAGGTTATCTGGACAAACTCATGGTATGACCCGGCTAAGGAAAAGGAAGCAGCAGAAGCGCTTCTTGCAGCAGGATGCGATGTAATAGCTCAGCACTGTGATACAACAGGACCACAGGTTGCAGCTCAGGAAAAAGGCGTATGGGCTATAGGATACAACTCGGATACTGCAGAATCAGCACCAGAGGCATTCATGACAGCACCTGTATGGAACCATGGAATATTCTATGTTCAGCAGGTTCAGGCTGTAATAGACGGAACATGGACTCCACAGAGCTACTACGGAAACATGGCTGAGGGATACATCGATCTTCTTCCACTTACAGCTGTTGCGCCAGAGGGAGCTGCAGAAAAGATTGAAGAAGTCAGAGCTCAGATCGAGAGCGGAGAGTTTAACCCATTCACAGGACCTGTGAAGGATCAGGCTGGAAACGTAGTCGTAGCTGAAGGCGAAAAGCTTACGAGAGAGCAGATCTGGCAGATGAACTACCTTGTTCAGGGTGTTGAAGGAACAACTAAATAAGACATTTGATGTTTATCATTCTCAGAGCGTGAGTGTTCATGCTCTGAGAATGCATTTTTATTTTAATTTGAATTATTTGTGGAGGAAAGATGCAAAAGAATAAAGCTGTAGAAATGATCAATATTTCAAAGAGCTTTGGGAGCATTAAGGCGAATGAAGACGTCAATCTGACCATATATGAAGGAGAAGTACATGCGCTGCTTGGGGAAAATGGAGCAGGCAAGAGTACGCTGATGAACATGCTTTCGGGGATATACAGACCTGACAGCGGTTCTATTTTTGTCTATGGCGAAGAAAAACATTTTGATTCACCGAGTGAGCCTATTGAACTTGGGATAGGTATGATACATCAGCACTTCAAGCTGATAGACGTACTTACTGCGAAGGAGAACATAATACTTGGACAGAAGGGAAGCTTCTTTATAAAAGGAAAGGCCCTTACAAAGGAAATAAGGTCGATATCAGACAAATACAGGCTGGATGTCGATCCAGGAAAAAAGGTATACAACATGTCTGTCGGAGAAAAGCAGACGCTTGAGATAATAAAGGTTCTCTACCGTGGGGCAAAGATACTTATAATGGACGAGCCTACAGCCGTGCTTACTCCACAGGAGATAAAGAGACTGTTCAAGATAATAAACAACATGAAGGAGCAGGGATGCGCCATCATCATAATAACCCACAAGATGAACGAGGTAATGGAGATAAGCGACAGGGTTACCGTGCTTAGAAAAGGAAAGTCCATAGCGACGCTCGAGACGGCAAAGACTACTTCTTCGGAGCTTGTGGAGATGATGGTTGGAAAAGCGGTGGACCTTTCGATAGAAAAGCCGCAGACAGTGAAATCTGAAAAGCCTATGCTTGAGCTCGATGAGGTCACCGTGCTCGACAAGGAAAAAAGATATGCGCTCAAGGACGTGACGTTCAGCGTTCACGGAGGAGAAATCCTCGGAGTGGCAGGGCTTGCAGGAAGCGGACAGAAGGAGCTTTGCGAGACTATCGCGGGACTCATGAAGACGAATTCAGGCAGGATATATTTTGAGGGCGAGAACATAATCGACAAGAGCCCCAGAGAGATAATAAACATGGGAGTAAGGATGGGATTCATACCTGAGGACAGACTCGGAATGGGTCTTGTAGGCTCCATGGACATAGTGGACAACATAATACTCAAGGACTATCAGAAGCAGCCGGGGATATTCCTGAACAAGAAGATAATGGAATCAAAGGCGCATGAGATAGTTGAAAAGCTTGAGATATCAACTCCGAGCATATTCCATCCGGTAAAGAAGCTTTCCGGAGGTAACATACAGAAGGTGCTTCTCGGAAGAGAGATAGACGCCAATCCGAAGCTGCTCATAACGGCATATCCGGTAAGAGGACTCGACATAGGAGCTTCATACAAGATATATGATCTTCTGAACGAACAGAAGAAAAAGGGAACGGCGGTACTCTTCATAGGTGAGGACCTTGACGTGCTTCTTGAGATATGCGACAGGATAGCGGTAGTATACGAGGGAAGAATGACAGGAATAGTGGACACAGCTTCGACGACGAAGGAACAGGTAGGAGTGCTGATGGCAGGCGGAACCATGGAAGACGTGGAAAAGCTTGCGCTTGAGCAGAAAAAGGAGGTGCAGTAATTGCTGAAGTACAACATAATAAAAAAGGACGAGCTTGAAGGCAGACAGGCCATGATGGTAAGAGCTGCAGCGATTATCCTTTCCTTTGTATTCACAGGGATATTCATGGTAATAATAGGATACAATCCGATACAGGTATTCACAAAGATGAT
>SAAM01000646.1 GCA_009929415.1 Clostridia bacterium
CCACTCTCTACAGGACCGGAAAACTTGGAAGGGAAAGGTCCTCGGTATACGTGGATTCGTGGTATCTGGGAGAAGGTTTTGGGAACTGGGATTGAGCAACGAATCAATCGGGACCGATCAAACTACTTGGGGATGCTGCGCCTGATTGATGACCAGTTCAAACGCCTCATCGAGGGGCTTGAACATCGAAACCTGTTGGACAACACCCTGGTGCTGTTTATTTCCGACCATGGTGATTTCATGGGAGAGTATGGTCTGGTGCGTAAAGGCCCCGACCTAAGTGATGTATTGACTCATATTCCGATGGTCTGGCGGGGGCCTGGTATTGCCAAACAGGGCAGGGTGGGATCTAATTTTGTGAACATCGTCGATATTTTTCCGACCCTCTGTGATTACCTGGGTATCGAGACCCCCTTTGGCGTGCAGGGAAAGAGTCTTCGCCCGCTCTTGGAAAACACTGCCTATGATCCCAAGGAGTATGAGGTTGCCTATAGTGAGACTGGCTTTGGAGGTCTCTATTGGGACGAAGACGACGATCTCACGCCTCAACAGGAGAAAGCCTGCCACCTGTGGGAGACCTTCGACTGTCTGAATACCTGGACGCAGTGCGGCCAGGTGAGAATGCTCAGAAAAGGTGACTACAAGATTCAAGTTGATATGGTGGGGACAGGGTATCTTTATAATTTGAACGATGACCCGATGGAGGTCAATAATCTGTGGGACGTACAAACGTACCAAGCGATAAAGGCTGACTTGCTCACTGAGTTGACAGCTGCGATGCTGCGGGCAACCGACCCGATACCAGCTCCCCGCAATCGCTACAGGACAAAGTTGCATCCCAAGGGGTTCTGGTTTGACAAGGAATTCCATGCCTCAGATCCTGGAGTGAAGCAGGTTCCGGAACGTTGAAAGGGAAGGCAATTCTCGACACAGGACTGTATGCATCATCACGATTGTATGAAAACTGACGCAGAAGGGTAGGAATACTTACTCTTCTGCGTATTTCAAACTATCGAGAAAATGGTCTGATATTGATAGTACCAAGCTCTTGCCGGCTTGTCTGGGATGCATCCCAAATACTGTTTGATAACCAATCGAGAATAAATCCCAATACTACGCTATACTGGTATCATCTAACCCCAATGGAGGCATATGATGCAAACAGAAGTAAAGATGATACCCATCACCACCCCGTACGGAGAATATAAGGTCTGGACACAGCGATGCGGCAACAATCCAACCAAGAGATTGCTTCTTCTCCATGGCGGCCCT
>SAAM01000647.1 GCA_009929415.1 Clostridia bacterium
CAATGTTCACAACTTAATTTTGACAGTGGGGTGAGCACCCCCCTGAAATCAAATTAATTGTATTTGTTGCAGTAAATTAAGACTAATTTTGCCTTTTGTTATATAATAACTGTATCATTATTGTATAACTGAGGTCACCCATGAACCCATTTGTCCGTGCTTGGATCCTACATTTCTATCAGATTCTTAACGATCCCAAACTGCTTGAAATAGCAAGGATATCTACCTTTCCCAAGGCCTTTACCCGTAAGCGCAAGTTGAACTTCCATGACACAGTCCTTACAATACTGGATGTCGGACGTGAGACCACCAGCCTGAAGCTGCACAGGTTATGCGAGAAATATAAGGTAGGGAAAAAAGAGTTGACAATCTCACAGCAAGCCTTCAGCAAAGCAAGGAATATGATTTCAGAGCTCCCTTTCAAGACTCTCTTTGAAAAACAGATTGAGGCCGAATATCGCGGGGATATGGGCAAGCTTCCTAAAAGAAGCAAGGATGGATGGACATATCTGGCTATTGACGGGATAAAGGTCGCTCTCCCCAACCTACCCGAATTGGTGAAGAAGTTTTTCTCCACCGGTGCAGGGGGTGAATCACCCACAGCTTTGGGTTCCTGTCTCTTCGATATCTATAACAATCGTCTGATAGATGCAGACTTTTCTCCTGTCCAGGATGAGCGGGCCTGTGCGCTTTCCCATATGAAAAGATATGCTCAATTGCGTCCTGGAGACCTGAAAAGCATGTTTATCCTAGACAGGGGCTATCCATCCATTGCTCTTATCCGAGAATTCGAGCGCATGGCGATGATCTATCTCATGCGCTGCAGGACCAAGTTCAATCGTGCAATAGATGCCCTTCCTGTAGGGTGTGACACTACGGTCACCTTCAAAGGCTCAGTGGTTAGGGTGATAAAAATTGAGTTGAAATCAGGTCAGGTGGAGACTTTGATCACCAATGATTGTGAACACAAGACCGAAGAATTCAGGGATTTGTACTTCCTTAGGTGGCAAGAAGAAAATGTGTACGACTTGCTGAAGAACCGATTCCAATTGGAAAACTTCACGGGAAAGACCGAAAATACCCTCAAGCAGGACTTCTGGGCGACCATCCTTGCAGCTACCATTCTCATGGTTCTGGAGGAGGAAGTAGACTTCCGAATTCGTAAGGAAAGGGAACACAAAGGCAACAAACATGAGTACCAAGTCAATAGGAATATATTCGTAGGAATCCTGCGTGACGACCTTATCTATGCTTTGACGGCAAAAAACCAG
>SAAM01000648.1 GCA_009929415.1 Clostridia bacterium
ACTATGCAAAAACTATTTCAGAAGATTTCCAAAAACAGTATCTTTGGCTGTATTGCCGCACTTTCAATATTCCTGTCGATTTTTGGAATAGCATATGCTACATCTGTAATAGACGAACTGGTACAGCCGTCTTATTATCAGATAACTGAAGCTCCGCAGATAGCAAGTGATTATACAAAGACCACAGCCAATGACCTTTATATAGGCCGTCAGTGGGGAATAGACGACGCTAACCTGGACGTCGTCTGGAAAACCTTTGAATCAAGACTGAATAGTTCTACAGAAGAGATCTTTGTGATAGTTATGGAAGAGGTAATAGATCTTCAACACGAAGATCTACAGGGAGCGTTTGTCCGTCTCGGGTACGATATCGACAGCGACCAGGAATTTATAGGCGGATATGTGCATTGGAGTGATACTGAATCACAGTATGTAGTAGAACTTGTCAGAGCTTCTGATTGGAAAGATAAGTGTTATATTTACGGAACTGAATACAATAGAATTATGCATGGTTCCCATGTTACGGGCATAGTGGGAGCCAGACATAATACAACGGGCATTGCCGGATGTAATAAAAAAGTTAAGATAATTCCCGTGCTTATTTCCAGTCAGTCGGGGGAAAGTGAAGCTCTTGATTGGATTCTCGGAGATCTTTACAATATTCTTCTTCTGCGCACCGGTTCGGCACCGAGAATGATTTTACAAAGAGCATTTGAACTAGGAGGAACTCCCTCTATTGACAGTTTGGCGGCACAAGAATGTCTTGTAAACTATTCAAGGGCGTCGAATGCCGGAATACTTGTAGTTCACGGAGCAGGAAATACTGCCAGAGACCTGCATGACGGCTTATGGGAAGACGCAGATCATCAGTTGGTTACTATTATGCCTGCCTGCGCAGGTATAAGCGCAGATAACTTTCTTTCAGTCGCAGGACATGACAGCAATAGAAATCTGAACACTGACAGCAGTTACAGTACTGCCGGACCTATAAATGCCCAGGCTCATCTTTCTGCTCCCGGAAAAAAGATTATTAGTCTGGGCCGTCCCGGTGAATACTGGGTTTCCAGCGGAACCTCCATGGCAGCACCTCACGTTTCCGGAACGGCAGCCCTTCTCTGGCAGCTCTTTCCCGATGCTACTGCTGCTGAAATAAGAGAGCTTATACTTGAGGGTGCAAAGGTCAGTAATACGCACCCGGTCGCTCCGCATAACGGAGAGTCAGCAACCACGATAGGCGGATATGTCAGGACGGGATTCCTCGATGCTGCTGC
>SAAM01000649.1 GCA_009929415.1 Clostridia bacterium
CAGCCTATTGTTTTTGGAGCTGTAAACGGTGGTATTGAAACGATGCATATCCTCCCTTTCGATGGGATAAACAAGACCTATGATATAGGACAAAGTGAGAAGCGTTTTAGAGCTGGATACTTCGAAAACTTAATAGCCAACACCTTCTCAGGTTCTCTTAACGGAAATGTGACAGGTAATGTTAATGCCTCTGGAACCTCGAATAAAGTTTGGGGGGCAGTGGCAAACTAATGGCATTTACTCAAGGACAACTCATTACTGCAGCAGAGCTGAACAACGTCAACAACTCATGGCAGACCTATACACAAAAATGGGGTGACGGATACGGTGACCATTCAGGCGTTTCCCCCTGGTTTTATGTTAGGAGTACTACGGGCTTGTTTGGCAGGATTTATCTTGCAACTGGAGGTTGGTGGCCACGTGTAAGGGGCTATCTGAATAAGAAAGATAGCGAAACAGGGGCTTCCTATAGGGTGTGGAGTGTAGGAGACCTAACGAGTTTTAATAAATCGTGGACGTATGATTTTCATGCTCAGGATTATGGTCCCGGCTGGTATCAACTAGGGGGCAGTGGGAGCAAATCTCATCATACTGTTTGGTTCTGGTGCGGTCAAAAAGACTGCCAGCCGGGAAAGTTGCTCACTTATTGGGATAACCCACAAAACAGTTCAAACAGGATTCCAGGGACATCCTTGACCACGGGGGTCTTGAATAGCGGTTTGGCAGGAACAATCAACTAGATGGAGGGAATATGAAAGTAGAAGTTTATAGCGGCAATGAGAAGATGTTTGAGTCTGACATTACAAGGTATTCCATTGCTGAATCAAGAATGGTAGTGGATTTAGTCGGAGGGTTTGTTGATACCACCTTCCAGAATAATAAGTTGTATCGAATATTTGTAATTGGAACAGATGAGGTGATAGAGAAATTTGCTGAGTTCATCTCATATAATTACAATGTGCAATCTTCATGGAAGTATGACCAAAAAACTGGTGCATTGATCCTTGATGAAGATGGAAACCACATAGTCGAATATCGGCGTGGAGAGAATTCGCTCCTCTTTAAGGTATTTTGATAATGAAAACACACCTTGAGCTAGCTCAGCTTTTCAATGAATTGGATTATTGGTCCACCATCGGCACAGACACCCAATTTCGAGTTCTCGAATTCCCCGATGAGGTTGTCATCATCTTCTGCCCCAGCAACTCAAAGGCTGACTGGCGAATCAACTTCAGTTTCCCCAAGAAGCCCTACAAGAGGATGAAGACACC
>SAAM01000650.1 GCA_009929415.1 Clostridia bacterium
AATGCACATGACAGGTACGGTTGTACCGGACTGATAGAAGCTTCCTGGAACAATCATACAGGATCGGCCAGACTGCTGCTTGAGGCTGGGGCCGATCCAAATATCCGGGACGACAAGAATCGTACCGCCCTTATATGGGCCGCCGGCTTTGGTTACACAGAGTTTATGAAATTGCTTGTAGAGGCCGGAGCGGAGACAGATATTAAGAATAAGTATGGCGATACGGCATTTGACATACTCAAGGAACAATATCCCGATAAATACAGACAGTGGGTCCAGGTTTCTGCCGTGAAAGCCAGGGAAGAGACCTTAGCGCGCGAGGACTCCGCAGACAACAACAGTCATGTTCCCGACTACGCAATATGACATGCACACCGTCTCTTATGTTTCTCTTGTTTAAACCTTTTTTGCTGTGACATAATGTTATTGGACCATTAATTTAAATGGAGACGAAACAATATGGCAAAACGCATGAACAGAAAAACACGCGAACTGCTGGGTCGGGATATGGTAATGGCTGTCGACCGAGGCGATATTACAACAGTAAAGAAAATAATAGATCGGGGATTTTCCGTAAAAGGGAGCAGCGGATCAGATGATCCCCTGCTTTATATTGCCGCATGGAAGGGATATTCGGATATAGTTGAATTACTGGCGAACAGCGGATGCAGGATAAATGCCAGAGAAAAATCAAAAGCAGGCTGGACAGCATTGCATGCAGCATGTCATATGAAATACCCGGGTACTGTAGAACTTCTCATAAAACTTGGGGCTGATGTAAATATAGTCGACGATAATCATATAACTCCCCTGTTCCTTGCTGTGGTTACTGATTTCAGACCGGACTACTGCAACAGGATATTAAACCTTCTTATAAAAGCAGGCGCAGATGTCAACAGATCTGACAAAACCGGATGGGCCCCGATGCATATGGCTGCCTGCAGAAATAATGCTGAAGCAATACGAATATTGGCAAAAGCCGGAGCAGATATAAACAAAAAGACTAAGCACGGAGCTACCCCGATAATCTCTGCGGCTAAAAGGCGGGGAGCTGCCAATGCTGTTGTCGCTCTTATCGACCTTGGTGCCGACCTTTCCGTCAAATACCAGAAAAAAACTGTTCTTGATATTCTCAAAAATAATTACAAAGAGGATTACGCAAGGATAATGCAATATATATACATGAAAGAGAGGCTGACAGTGGAAGACAGCATCTACCGATCCGGACCTGTTGTGGACTTTGATATATAGGAAAATTGGAACAAAGGGA
>SAAM01000651.1 GCA_009929415.1 Clostridia bacterium
ACAAGCTGGAGCAGTTTGTGAACGGGGACATGGATGAGATGATAGATGCGCTCATAACTACTGACCAGACTGACAAAATGCAGTCTATATAAAAAGGTGGATAAAATGTGTGCCAAAGTAGCAAGAGTCTCAGCTGAAGGCTCATCGGAATCGGAATTGAAACATCTGCTTGAGGCAGGAAGGATACTCAGGGAAGGCGGTACGGTCGTATTTCCTACTGAGACGGTGTACGGGATTGGAGCCAATGCGCTTTCTCCTGACGCGGCAAGAAAGATATACCTGGCAAAGGGAAGGCCGTCTGACAATCCGCTTATCGTTCACATATCAAGGGTTGACATGCTGTATGACATAGCTGAGGACATCGGCAGCGATGCGCTCATGCTCATGGACGCATTCTGGCCGGGACCGCTTACCATGATATTTCGAAAGAAGGATATAGTTCCTCTGGCAACGACCGGAGGACTGGATACTGTAGCAGTGAGGATGCCAGGACACAAGGCGGCGCTGAAGCTAATAGAGGCGGCGGGTGTTCCCATAGCGGCTCCATCTGCCAACATATCCGGGAGGCCTTCGATAACAAGCAGCAGATATGTTCTCGATGAGTTTGCAGACAGCGTGGACATGATAATAATAGGTGAGGACTCGGAAATAGGCATAGAATCAACCGTGGTAGACATGACTGAGGAAGTGCCTGTGGTGCTGAGGCCGGGAAAGATAAGCCAGAATGATATTTTTGACGTGATTTCTCAGGGAGACTCTGAAAAGCGCGAGTTTCTTGATAAAAAGCTCTATGAAATCACGGGAAATCACTGCGAGAGGCCGGCAAGGTCGCCTGGAATGAAGTACAGGCATTACAGCCCAAAGGCCAGGGTGATTGTGGAAGAGCCGGGCAGGAGTGCGCTAGATATAATGAAAGAATATCTGGAGCTGATTTCTGAAGATGGAAATCCTGTTTATGAAGATGGAGACATAATGGTCTTTTGCATCGAGGAGAATGCACCTCTTTATGGAGATCATGCATATATCCTTGGAGAGGACAGCAGCGAGATTGCGAGGAATCTGTTCACCAGCCTTCGCATGATGGATGACATGGGCGTTAAGCTCATAATAAGCGAGTTTTTCAGCGGAGACGAGCTTGCCTGTGCGGTAATGAACAGGCTTGTGAAAGCTTCATCAAATATATAGAGATAGTGGAGGTAAATATGAAAATTGGAGTGAGCTCTGACCACGGTGGTATCAATCTGAAGGAGAAGATAAAGCTTC
>SAAM01000652.1 GCA_009929415.1 Clostridia bacterium
CAACATAGCCTTTCCCATAGTATGGTCTTTTCTCTACGCACTGATGGGATATTCTGCTTTCAGGGTTGCAAGGAAGGCGGAATTCAGGGCACTTGTGCCATACTTAGTACAGCTGTTGCTGAATCTTTCATGGAGCTGGGTCTTTTTTCACTACAGGCAGCCATCCTGTGCTCTAGCAGTCCTGTTTCTGCTAATTTGTTCTCTCCTGTGGACTGCTGCAGAATTTACAAGGCACGACCGCCCTGCAGCGGCACTTCTTATCCCTTATGTTCTTTGGGGATTTTTTGCCTTCTGGCTTAATTTTTACGTAGTGATCCATAACTGAACCTGATACTGCCTTATTTTCGATACCTAAAAGGAGGTACCAAAATGAAAGAGATCAAGATGTTTATGTTCGAAAGCTGTCCGCACTGTGCCAAAGCAAGGAAGTTAATATCGTCGCTTCTTGACGCCAAGCCGGAATACAAAGAGATTCCGTTTGTGATGATCGACGAAAAACTGCAGCCGGAAGAGGCTGACAAGTGTGATTACTTTTACGTGCCATGCTTTTTTGTAGGAGACGAAAAGGTACATGAGGGAGCGGTGGACGCAGAGAAGGTAAAGGCTGTCTTTGAAAAAGCAGCTGAATAGGAAATCTGATAAGACTGGAAGGATCCACATGAAAGTTGACGATATCGAAATATTGAAACTCATAGGCAATACCCCGCTCTATAAACTAAGGACAGAGACGGGGGGAGCCGATGTATGGATAAAACTGGAAGGTTCCAACCCCGGAGGATCGATAAAGGACAGGGCAGTATGGGGAATGCTCAAAAGAGCTGAGCTCAGAGGCGACCTGAAGAGCGATACGGTCCTTGTGGAGCCGACAAGCGGAAATACAGGCATAGGACTTGCGCTGCTTGGAAGAGCTATGGGGCTGAGGGTCGTACTCACAATGCCTGAGTCGATGTCTGTAGAGAGAAGGACGATACTATCCTCCTTTGGCGCAGAACTTATCCTTACTCCCGCAAAGGAAGGGATGCAGGGGTCTGTAAATGCCGCCTGCGAGTTTCTCTCAAAGGAGAAAAACGCACTTATGCTGGACCAGTTTTCAAACGAAGGCAATCCATGGGCACACGAGATGACTACAGGTCCTGAGATACTGAGGCAGGTTCCGAAGGACAAAAAAATAGCGGCTTTTGTAGCGGGGTTTGGCACAGGTGGGACAGTAAGCGGTGTTGGAAAAGTGCTTCGCAAAGAGTTCCCCGATGTGAGAATA
>SAAM01000653.1 GCA_009929415.1 Clostridia bacterium
CATCATCCCTAAAGCGTAAAGAAATGAGGCCTCGTACCCCAACGAAGCCTCATCACCGACCATCCCTTCCCTCTCAAGACTGGCGGCCACCTCCCCAGGCAGCCGCCATCTGTTCATCCCCCCACGCAAAGGGAACGGTCTGAAGAAATCGTCTCAGAACTCTCCCAGAGAGACCACTGTCTAGAAGGAAACACAACACACAGTCTCTCTGTACCTTCATCCTACTCTCAGTTTCACTGCCCCGTCAATGAATACCGTATCAGAGGCACCCTTAATTCTAGCAGTGTACTAAGATCATTAGAATGAGAAAGCAGTTCCCATGACAAGTTGAACGTCCCAGGAATGAGAGCTAAGATCCTTGCTGTTCTGTAGATACTCTCCTCTAGCCAATACCGAGAGCTGAGCATATACTCGCCAATCGGAGCTAAAAGCAATCAAATCCCCAACATTCATCGCTCCAGCCAGAGTTGTGATTAACGACGTGTGTATCACATCCTTGCTGAACATTGTTGTACCATAGTCACTGGCGCTATCGTTAAGGGACGTGAACATATCAATTTCTCCCTTCAACACCCCGGTCACAGCCAACGACAGAGAACCTACACCTGCTACCGTGTAAAGAGTTTGGGTATGGAGTACCAAGGCATCTCCTCCATAGGGAGAGCCGATGTAGTCCAACTTGACGGCATTCCAGTAGTTAAGACTTGCATACCTACGTGCCATAAGAAAATCTACGGTATCACGTCGATACATATGCGGCAGGGTCATGGAGGCTTCCACTGACGATGCCAACACACCTTTTGAGAGTGCCGTTGCATAGTCGGCTCCTAGAGACAATCCCCATGAGGGCATCTCAGGGTTTACACCTTCATTTGGAGCGACAGCTTGGTCGAGTGCAAATTGTCCATACAGCCTGAGACCTGCAACCGGCACATAGGCAAGTTCAATATGGGCGATTGCATTGAATTTCTCACGCTCGTTCAGGTTGTGATAGATAAAGGATGGATTCAGAAACCGAAGGTCCAGCTTATCGTCCTGATACATCACGTTTTCACTGACTGCAAACGTGACCTTGTTCCAGGGGTGAAACTCCAACCGATGGGCCAGCAGCATTCGAAGCATGGAAGTGGATGCATAATAGGTATCGAAGAAAACGACCAACGCCTCATACTTGAAATACTCTGAGTAGGTGGTGAATCGTGCGTATTCATGGAAATCAACATGGTCGTCGAGTACGAAGTTTCCAATCTTGGAGT
>SAAM01000654.1 GCA_009929415.1 Clostridia bacterium
GCTTCGAGCGCATCTATATCCCTTATCTTTATGTGCTTTCCATCGACATCTATAAGGCCTTCATCCTGCATCCTCAGGAGCTCCCTCGAAAGCGACGGCCTTGCGACTATCAGATAGTCCGCAAAAACCTCCCTGTTCATCTTCATCTTTATTGATCCGCTGCTGTCACAGTTGTCGAGAAGGTATTTGGATATCTTCTGCCTGAGCGATCCGCTCGAGAGTATCTGAAGCTTCTGACCCAGATAGTATGCCTTCTGCGCCAGGATGCCCATCATGTTCTCAATCAGCTTTGAATGATAGTTGCACTTGTTTGAGCATGTGCTTGAAAAGAATTCTCTCGGTATCAGCATAACCTCTGCCTGCTGAGTCACGAGGGTGTAGAAATCATATTCATTCTTTGGAAGGAACAGATATATCTCTCCAAATATATCACCCGGCCTCTCGATTACAGTCACGATGCCCCTCTTGCCCGAAATAGAGTCCTTGCACACCGCTACCGAGCCTTTTATCAGCACGAAGAGATATTTGGGGATATCATGCTGGTCGAATATTATGTCGTTTTTATCTATAGTTTTTATAGTTGCCCCGGAACATGTAAGCACTCGCTCTATTTCCGATTCGGACATCTCTGCAAACAGAAAGCTCTTTCCCAGAATCTTCGTTATATCCTTAAACTGTTTCCTGTCAATTGACGAAATCCTCATTTTATATATCTCCTGTTGCTATCACGCTGTCTTCATATGTTATATAGTCGCTCCAGCTTCCTACGTATAGCTTTGAATCTATTCCTATCTCATCCAGGGCAATAATGTTTACCGGTCCCGAAACTCCCGATCCACAGTGGACTATTACCTCTCTGTACTTATCAAATCCTTCGAATACCATTCTTATCTCATCAAGGCTCCTGTATTTTCCGTCGCTCCTGAGCACTTTCTCATAGAAGCTGTTTTTCGCTCCCGGTATGTGTCCAGCCTTTACGTCTATCAGTTCTTCTCTGCCTGAGTATCTTGCACTTGACCTTGAATCTATTATGAGCACGCTGTCATCCCATATGGCCTTTCTTATGTCGTCTATGTCCGCAATGCATCCCGGATCGAGCTTCATGTCTATGCTTCCTCTTTGCGGAAGCTGCGAAGGCTCATCAGTCAGCTCATATCCATTTTCTGTCCAGGAATTTATCCCGCCGTCAAGAAGCTTTACGTTCTTAAGGCCGATGTATCTGCACATCCACCAGAATCTGCTTGCCGGCACCATG
>SAAM01000655.1 GCA_009929415.1 Clostridia bacterium
TAAAAAATGGACCACGATTCTCGTGGTCCATTATACCTGTATAGTTTGCAGGCTCACGCCTTTAGTGAATCTTATTCAACAACCTTCGCTACAACACCGGATGCAACTGTACGTCCGCCTTCGCGAATAGCAAAACGCAATCCTTCTTCGAGTGCAATCGGTGTGATTAATTCGATTGTCATCTGAATGTTGTCTCCCGGCATGCACATCTCTGTGCCTTCAGGTAATGCTGTTGTTCCTGTTACGTCTGTTGTACGGAAATAAAACTGTGGTCTGTATCCGTTGAAAAATGGTGTATGTCTTCCGCCTTCTTCCTTCTTGAGTACATAGACCTCAGACTGGAATTTCGTGTGCGGATGAATCGATCCTGGTGCTGCAAGAACCTGTCCTCTTTCGATTTCTGTCCTCTGTACGCCTCTTAACAATACGCCGACGTTGTCTCCTGCCTGACCTTGATCCAACAGTTTCCTGAACATCTCTACGCCTGTTACAACGACTTTTCTCTTCTCGGTCTTCAGTCCTACAAGTTCTACTTCGTCTGATACCTTGACGATTCCTCTTTCGATACGTCCTGTCGCTACCGTTCCTCTTCCTGTAATCGAAAATACGTCTTCTACAGGCATCAGGAAAGGCTTCTCTGTCGCTCTTACAGGTTCTGGAATGTATGAGTCTACCGCATCAAACAATTCGATAATCTTATCTCCCCAAGGTCCTTCCGGATTTTCAAGTGCAAGCAATGCGCTTCCACGTATAATCGGGGTGTCGTCTCCTGGAAATTCATATAGGTCTAACAATTCCCTTACTTCCATCTCAACAAGATCTAAAAGCTCATCGTCGTCCACCATATCGCATTTGTTTAAAAATACGACAATATATGGTACGCCTACCTGTCTTGAAAGCAGAATGTGCTCTCTTGTCTGGGGCATGGGTCCGTCTGTTGCTGCAACGACCAGAATCGCTCCGTCCATTTGCGCGGCTCCTGTGATCATGTTCTTGACATAGTCCGCATGTCCCGGGCAGTCTACGTGTGCATAATGCCTGTTTGGCGTCTCATACTCTACGTGGGCAGTGGAAATCGTGATTCCTCTTTCCCTTTCTTCCGGTGCCTTATCGATATCGTCGAATGCAACAAACTTCCCTAATCCATATCTTTGGAATAGTGTCTTTGTAATCGCTGCCGTTAGTGTTGTCTTGCCATGGTCTACGTGACCGATTGTGCCGATATTCACATGGGGCTTTGTTCTTTCAAATTT
>SAAM01000102.1 GCA_009929415.1 Clostridia bacterium
AGGAGTTAAAAGCAATTAACACCGAGTCCGCACCGCTCGCACGATACGGAGGGCTTTCTGTTATAAATTCTATACTTCTATACAGATCTGTATAGTTTTATTTAAATTTGTTGCAACAGTTTTGTTACCCACACCACCTTAAGATATTCAGGCTCCTTCGTATTTATCTCTATTTTTTCACGGATTCTTCTTATATGGACCATCACGGTATTCTCCACCGCATATGCTTCTTCATTCCAGACTCTTTCGTAAATTTCCTCTGCTGGAAACACCCTGCCAGGATTTTCCATCAGGAGCTTTAGGATTTTGTACTCCGTGGCCGTGAGCTTTTCCTCCCTGCCGTCCACAGTTATGGTCTTCGAGCCGGTGTCCAACTCGAGGCCGCCCACAGTTATCATTTCAGCGTTTCCTGAAGACATATCCTGAAGCCGCCCTGAGCTTCCAAGATAAAGATATCTCCTAAGCTGGGATTTTACCCTCGCCACCAGCTCCATGGGATTATATGGCTTGGACACATAATCATCTGCGCCCATGCTCAGCCCCAGCACCTTGTCGCTGTCTTCGGTCTTTGCCGAGAGTATTATTATGGGAATATTCTTCTTTTCCCTTATCTTCATGGTTGCAGAAAGCCCGTCAAGTCTTGGCATCATGATATCCAGTATTATGAGGTCCACATGGCTGGAGGCTATCGTCTCAAGCGCCTGCATTCCGTCATTTGCCGTAAGGGTTATGTATCCTTCTTTTTCAAGGATCTTGGCTACGGAATCTGCAATCTCCCTGTCATCATCCACCACCAGTATCGTGGCCTCTCCTGATTTCGCATCTGCTGTTTCTCTGTTCAATTTGCTTCTCCTTTCGTTTGATTTTCCACATGGTCTTTTCCGTGAATGAGATAAGCCTGTGAACATTATTCTAAATGCAAATTCTTACATGACTATGCATATTTTTCTTACATTTTTCTTAATTTTTCAATATGGTACTAATTCATCTCTCTCTAATATAGTATACTGAATCTTCATCAATAAGCAATGGTTGAATTCGTGCATACTATAGTGATATAATAAAAATATAACAAGACAGAGATACAGAGAGGTGTAAAGTGAGAGAATTATTAGAGAACATGGTCGAAGAAAGCAGGAAGTTTACAGTACAGGGAAAGCTCGCAGACTACATACCCGAGCTCGTTAAATACAACAGGGACGACCTGGGAATATACCTTATAAGGAATGACGGGAAAGAATTTTATGCAGGTGACTTTGACAGGCTCTTTACAATACAGAGCGTATGCAAGCCCCTTATACTGCTGCTTGCGCTCATTGACAACGGAGAGGATTTCATAAGAGAGAGGATCGGCGTCGAATCGACAGGAAAGCCCTTCAATGCCATAATGGACTTCTCGCAGGTTGAGGACCTGAGGGAGCACATAAATCCCATGGTTAATATAGGCGCAATCGCCATGTGCTCAATTATACAGGGAAAAGACAGAGACGAAAAATTCCAGAGGCTTCTGGATCTTACAAAAAAGCTTTCAGGGAATGAGAGCATAGGAATAAATCAGGATGTGTTCGAATCCGAGAAAAAAACCGGCGACAGGAACAGGGCTCTCGCATATCTTCTGAAGAGCTACGGCATGATAAATGAAGACGTTGAAGATGTGCTTGACGTATATTTCAAGGCCTGCTCAATCGAGATAACCTGCAAGGACCTCGCAAACATAGCTTTTGTGCTTGCAAACAACGGAAGAGCAAAAGACACCGATGAAAAGATAGTTTCCAAGAAATACACGAGGTTTGTCAATGCAATCCTGATGACATGCGGCATGTATGATGGTGCGGGAGATTTTGCCATAAGAGTAGGGATGCCCGCAAAGAGCGGCGTAGGCGGCGGAATACTCTCCGTGGCTCCAAGCATTATGGGAATAGGCATATATGGACCGGCGCTCGATTCAAAAGGAAACAGCGTGGCCGGAATAAAACTTCTTGAAAAGCTGAGCAGCTCGCTTTACCTCAGCGTTTTCTAGCATAATTTAAAAAAAGCAAGTGCAGAGACCTTATTAAAGACCTGAACTTGCTTTTTTCTTATTCAGTTTTTGTTCCCATAAATTTTATTTACCAGCTTGAGCCGCCTCCGCCTCCGGAGCCGCCTCCTGAAAAGCCGCCGCCTATGCTTCCGCCGGAGCTCGATGTGCTCTGCGGTTTTGGCGTGCTCATCACGGAATTAAAGCTGTTCATACTGTTACTGATAGAGTTTGCAAATAATATCGTGTTAAAGGTCCCGCCGTATCCGTCCGTCCTGTACCAGTCAGGAGGCTGAGTAATTATGGATTCAAAATTCTTTGCCCATCTGTCAGTAACTCCAAGCACCATAGCATAAGGAAGCGTGCTGTAGAAATAATGGGGATTTTCTTCGACAAGCATGTTTATCCTGTCCTTTTCAGCTGTCTGAAGGAACTCTCTGAATCCGAGCATCCTGCCGTAAAATTCGTTTCCGGTCTCTGTCCTCCCATCACACATGGAAGCCATTGCCCCAAGAGCCGCCGAACCTGCAAGAGCAAGTGCCAGAGGTATAGCGCTGTTTTGAGTATTGCTTAGATAAAGCGCCAGAGCCCAGGCCATGAGGCTTAATGCTGTGAGCATTATCAGCCCTGCAAAATATCCGAGTTTCTTTTCCCTGTATCTGTTGCGACTGATGAAATATATCAGCATCCATACCGGGAACATTGCCCCAACCGAAGACATGAAAGCCAGTACGGCAGTTATCCCAAAAGTATCTGCAAACGCCGTGTTTATTGCCGGTATGAATCCGAGAAACGCGGTCAAAATCGACAGCAGCATCAGTGTGAATGAGATAAGGAGGTTTATCCTCTTATATACTCTCCTGTCAGGATCATCCTGCCATGATGACCTTACCATTTCCTTCACTGCATTCATGACCTTATAAAACTTATACTCGAGCTCTTCCGTAGTAACCCTGGTTCCGTCTCCGAATTCATCGAACAGAGATTCGAACATGGTTTTTTCATATGATTTTGCATCTGCACTTATATCTGAGAGCTTGTGGAGCGTAAATGTCTTTTTGGAAGACAGCAGCTTCTTCTCCGTATGCTCCTCGATCTCAATATAGCCCCTGTCTGCCCAGTATATGATCAGCGATGTTATATCCATAGGGTCTACCGAATTGTCTATTATAAACCCTGCGTCCGCAGGTGTAACACCTTCCGGAGCGTAGAACTCCACCGTCTGAACAAACGGCTTGCTCCTTCCCTTCCTGAACCAGAAAAAAGCTCCAAGCGCAGTGATGGCAGGCAGTATTGCCATATAGTACTTCTGCACTATATCTGCAGGAGTTGTTTTTTTGTGAGCCTCGCTGAAATAGCCTTCCTCAAGCGGAAGCGCTACTGTAAGAGCCTCATATGGCTCAAGCTTTGTGCTGAGTTTTCCTGTTATTATATTTCCATCAACGCTGTATTTTACAGCCTCACTGTCCTTGCTTCCCTCAGTGCCATAGGTGAAGTTGAGCTTTTCACTGTCAAATGCTGACGGCATCTCGATCCTGAACTTTACATTATCTATGAAGCAGTCCCACTGAGTACCGATAAGGTTGAAATAAAGCTCGTCCATGTCATCGAGATAGTCATAGCCAATCTCATATTCATACAGTATAGTGTATTTTTGCTTCTGAGCTGCAAAGGTATCCGCATCTCCTATCTTTATATTGAGATTTCCACCTTCTCTGTAGGTTTCAAAATTATGCCCGGGAACGCTGACAGATTTTACCTCTGCCCGCTTTCCTCCATTTGTCTTCAGGGGAATGCTCCTTATTATGCCGTGTCTCTGCTCGCTGAAATCCACCTCGAGGACTTCGGTTATACTGTAACTGTTGTCCAAATTGGCCTTCATGTCAATGTCATATGACGATATGTTAAAGGCCTCGAGCGCAAGCACGCTTTGCGGAATCAGCGCCAGCAAAAGTGAAATAATCATTAAAGATAATTTTTTCAAATTATGTCCTCCCGTCTGATAAATTTAAATACAGACTCCCGAAAAATCCCGGCAGTTAAAACTGTACCTTCACATTTTCCCTCTCAGCCTCTTCAGCCTCAAAGAATGGATATTTCTTGAATCCTGCCATATTTGCGACAATATTTGACGGGAACATCTCGATCTTGGTATTGAGCGCCCTTACAGCGCCATTGTAGTATTTTCTCGCCTGTGATATCTCATTTTCTATCGAAGACAGCTGATTCTGAAGATTGAGAAAGCTAGTGTCCGCCTTGAGATCAGGATAGCTTTCAGAAACGGCGAAAAGGCTCTTGAGCGTTCCAGAAAGCATATTCTCGTTCTGGACTCTTTCATCGATGCTCTGAGAACCCATGGCCATCGTTCTTGCGCTGATCACTTTTTCAAGCGTTTCCTTTTCATGAATCGCATAATGCTTTACAGTCTCAACCAGGTTCGGAATGAGATCATAACGCTTCTTAAGATACACGTCCATGGTAGAGAAAGCTTCGTCAGACTGATTTCTGAGCCTTACAAATGTATTGTAATAAGCTATGGACATTACTGCGGCAATTACCACCAGCGCCAGAATTATCATAAGTACTCCACCCATAATATTACCTCCTTGTGTTATGAAAATAAAATAAAATTAATAATCTACCATCTTGAATTCAGATATTCATAGGTTTCTCTCTCAGTCCTGAGTATTTGTTCTATGTCAGGATTTTCTATGACTTCGTGTGCCTTCATGCTGTCTTCTATCATGGCTGTTATGTCAAGAAAACCTATCTCCCTGTTAAGAAATCTGCTTACCGCAAGCTCATTTGCGGCATTGTAAACAGTGGTCATGGATCCTCCTGTTTTCAGAGCCTCAAATGCGAGCGCCAGGCCTCTGAAGTTCTCAAAATCAGGCTCCTCAAAGGTTATCTGCTTAAGTGCCCCAAAATCCAGCCTTTCTCCAGGCAGCGGTCTTCTGTGAGGATAATATATCGCATACTGTATCGGAAGTCTCATGTCAGGCGTGCCAAGCTGCGCCATTATGCCTCCGTCCACGAACTCTACCATTGAATGTATAACGCTCTGAGGCTGAACTATAACCTTGATATCCTCTGCGTCAAGGCCAAACAGCCACTTTGCCTCGATTACCTCGAGACCCTTGTTGACCATGGTAGCCGAATCTATGGTTATCTTTCTTCCCATGGACCAGTTTGGATGCTTGAGTGCATCCTCAAGGCTTACATCCTTCATCTGCTCTCTGGTCCTTCCTCTGAAAGGGCCCCCGGATGCGGTTATTATTATCCTGCTTACCTCTCTCTGATCTTCGCCCGTCAGGCACTGCAGTATGGCGCTGTGCTCACTGTCCACCGGAAGTATCCTTACGTTCTTTTCTTTTGCAAGCGGCATTATTATGTGCCCTGCCGTTACAAGGGTCTCCTTGTTTGCCAGCGCTATGTCCTTGCCCGCATTTATGGCGGCTACGGTAGGTCTGAGTCCCATCATTCCAACGACAGCCGTAACGACAGTATCCGCAGATGGGTGCTGCGCAGCCTCAATAAGTCCGTCCATTCCCCAGAGGACCTTTACTCCGGTTCCTTCCAGCTTTTTTCTGAGTTTTTCAGCATCCTTTTTCTCTGCAACGCTCACCACTTCAGGAGAAAACTCCCTTGCCTGCTTCTCCAGGAGCTCTATATTTGAGCCTGCAGAAAGCGCCACTATCCTTATGTCCTCATTATTTCTCGCAACATCGAGAGTCTGAGTGCCAATCGACCCCGTAGACCCGAGTACCGCTATATTCTTCATCTTCATATCATTTTCCTTCTCATTCTGATTAATTGTTTTCTTATCGTTTATATTATCACATACAGATTATACGCTTAATTTAATCAATCTACAACTGGTGAAATTGATTCAGACGTAATGATAACACTATGATACCCAAATTGAGCCCTGAATAATTTTTTTTGATGAATTGTATTAACTATTGATATTTGCTGTCGATATTTATAACTGTAAAGAAAAAACGTTTAACGTGTTATAATGCGAAAGGGATTTTATGAAAAAAATTGGGAGTTTAAAGAAAAAAAGAACTGAAGGCAGTTCGAATACGAGCATCCGAAAAAGGATCACGAGTGCCATAACCGCAATAATAATAACGCTTAGCCTTGTTCTTGGAGCGCTTTCGGCATATCTTACATATGCATCGACAGTAGAGGCGCTCCAGGTATCCATGAAGGAAACCGCAAAGCTTGCCTCAAAGCAGATTTCGACTCAGCTCAAATCCTACAGGGACATAGCTCACGAGATCGGCGCCATAGCAAAGCTGTCCAGCTCTGAGGTATCACTTGAAGAAAAACAGAGAATAATCGACAGCAGGCTGTCTTCATACGGATTTATAAGGGGAAATATAATCCTTGAAAACGGCATAAGCATATTCGATGGAAACGACTACTCAGACAGAGAATATTATAAGGCTTCGATAAATGGGGATACCTTTGTTTCAGAGCCTCTGATAAGCAAGGTGACCGGAAAGCTTACCACCATAATCTCAGCACCGCTTTGGAAGAACGGGATTGCCGGAGGAGAAATCGTCGGAGTCATCTACCTTGTTCCGGATGAGAATTTTCTCAACGAT
>SAAM01000656.1 GCA_009929415.1 Clostridia bacterium
CACATCCTTCGGGTTGGCAGCACTTATCATATATGTTATAAATCCGAAGTTTTACAGTGTTACGGCCTGGTTCATATATGCCCTGGCAATTCTGGCACTTCTCGGTGTGCTTGTTGTAGGTGTGGATGTGAACGGGTCAAGATCATGGGTCGAAATCGGCCCGCTGAGACTCCAGCCTGCAGAGTTCTCAAAGATAGCCACCGCATTGGCATTCTCTTCTCTTTTAGGGAAATACAACTTCCATCTTAAATCTCTTACATCAGCCACCCGTGTGGCAATGACCATAATATTCCCGATGCTTCTGATTGTATTGGAAAAGGAGACGGGCTCCGCGCTGGTTTATTTTGCCTTTATATTTGTGTTGTATCGTGAAGGACTATCCGGTTGGTTTCTGATTCTTGGTATGCTGGCAATCGTCCTGTTTATCATGACGCTCTCTTTTTCCCCATATCTGTCCATAATATTTCTCTTTTCAGTAGCTGTGATTGCAAGAGGTCTCTTTACCAAGAGTGTTATTAAGCACTTAGTTTTCCTCGCCCTCTTTTTTCCTCTGATGTTACTGGTTCCAAAAATTCAGACATACAGCATTGTCTCTTCACATGTCCATCTTGCTGATCATTACTGGCTTATGATTTTGATATCCATTCCGGTTATCTGGCATATAACAAGGGCAATAAAGGCAAGAATATCGGGAAGTTGGAGGATTCTTACAGCGTTTCTGCTTTCAATTACACTAATCTTCTCGGTTGACATCCTCTTTGAAAAAGTGCTTCAGGATCACCAGAGAGCAAGGATCGAGAGCCTACTTGGAATAACAGAGGATCTTCAGGGCTCCGGCTACAATGTGCATCAGTCAAAAATAGCAATCGGGTCCGGTGGTTTAATAGGAAAAGGATTTCTCCGCGGAACTCAGACCAAGTTCAACTTCGTCCCGGAACAGAGTACCGATTTTATATTCTGCACCGTCGGTGAGGAGTGGGGATTTGTTGGTTCGCTGTTTGTCGTTATCCTCTATGTAATCATGATAACGAGAATCATTAAACTTGCAGAAAAACAGAAGGACAACTTCAATAGAATTTACGGCTATTGCGTAGCCTCAATAATCTTTGTCCACTTCTTCATCAATATAGGAATGACAATGGGGCTTGTACCAGTAATAGGAATCCCCCTGCCCTTTCTGAGCTACGGGGGATCATCACTATGGAGCTTTACGATTTTACTCTTTATTTTTATAAGACTTGATCTGGAGCGC
>SAAM01000657.1 GCA_009929415.1 Clostridia bacterium
TTATCTACAAAAGGATTGGAGACATCATTGAAGTGGGTATTCCCAACCAGTTTTCCATTCCGTTGAATGGAGGTTCCCTATGAGCAGGGTTCGTGACTTAGTGAAAGCCTATGATGAGTTCATCTCTCTTCCCTGGCAGGAAGAAATTGCAGCTTCCCAGCGGGTGATTATGTGCGTCTATGACGAGCAGGATGAACTGAAGCTTCGAGCTATCAAGGATGAGTTTGGGATTGTGTCCACCCATGCCGGCCATCAGTATCTCGAGTATGATCTGACCGATGCCTTTCCCCGTTGGCTGATGGCAAATCCACATGCCCAGAAGAGCTTTGCAAGACCGAATCTCTTCAACTCCTTGTTGCATACCTTTAAGACCTATGTGGTAGAAGACTTCACGTCATTTGTTGAAAAACATGCACCGGGGACAAACCATGTAGTTGCCTTGACTGGTATTGGTTCTCTATTTGGGTATCTCAAGGTAAAGGACTTATTGGATGCTATTGCTCCGATGGTCAAAGGTAGATTGGTGGTGTTCTTCCCAGGTTCGTATGAGCATAACAACTATCGTCTTCTCGATGCATATGATGGATGGAATTACTTAGCGGTACCCATCACCGCAGACAATAAGGAATAAGGAGTCGGGTATGAGCATTCTTAACAAGGATTTGTTCCTGTACAATCCTGAAACACGAAAACTGGTCAACGAAGGTGTGGCCAACGTTAATGACAATGCACGGTCCTCACATGACATAGATGTACTCCGATATGAGCTTGAAACCTTTGTCTGTGATGGGCAGTACGAGCACGGACTGCAGATTATCCTGGAGTCCTTTCTCGGTAATATCGGCCAGGCCGAGCAGCCTTCAGCCTGGGTAAGTGGGTTCTTCGGATCCGGTAAATCTCATTTGGTGAAGATGCTTCGTGCATTATGGGTGAACACCCGCTTTCCCGATGGGGCAACGGCGCAAGGGATTGCCTCTCTGCCCGATAAGATCAGAGACCTGTTGAAGGAGCTTGAAGGGGAAGGAAAGCGGTATGGTGGACTGCATGCTGCTTCAGGTACATTGGGTGCCGGTGCAAATGGTAGTGTCCGACTTTCCCTATTGCAGATTGCCTTCCGATCAGTAAACCTCCCGGAACAGTATCCAATTGCTCGGTTTGTTATGTGGATGCGTGATCAAGGAATTTTGGATTCAGTTCGCCAATTGGTCGAAGCGGATGGCTGTACTTGGGAGAATGAACTCGATAGCTTT
>SAAM01000658.1 GCA_009929415.1 Clostridia bacterium
GAGAAAGGGGAACTTGATGATACTTGTTCGAAACTGGAAAAGCGGTTAGAGAGTCAGAAACTCAAATTGGCAAGATTCAAAGAACTGTATAGTGCCGTTGAACATGCCGTTAATCGCTTCCATACCACCGAAATTCCATCGGTATTCTATAAGCCTCTAACAGAACAGGACTTGAAGGATCTAGAATCAATGGCTCCTTCGGTTATGCTGACGCTTAACTACATGAACTACCAAGAGCTGAGAAAAGAATTCAGGGAAAATCATAAACAGCTGGAGGCCTTATTTGCTGAGTATGAGCAAAGGTATACCACAAAAGCAAACAAAGCTATTTACAAATTGATGGTGATCTCGTTGAGCTCAGAATTGCAAAATATACTCTATAACCTTAAATACGAGAAACTTGATAATGCCCTGTTGCAGGTTCAGGCACTCATTTCAAAATATCTTGTGATAGCTACTGATGGTAATCAAAGTATCGTAGGTACTGTGAGGAGATTTATTGGCGAATTAGAACATCTGTTTGAAAATGCCGTGCGGATTGAATACGAGTACTACATCAAGAGAGAGCAAGCCAGGCAGGAGCAGCTAGCGTTACGTCAGCAGATGAGAGAGGAAGCTGAAGAGCGGAAGCGGTTGGAAGAGCAGCGGAAGCAGATTGCTTTCGAAGAATCGAAGTATAAGGCGGAAATCGAGAAAGTTCGAGAGCAATTAGATTCTGAACCAGAAGATTCATCCAAACGGGTTGAAATCATCGCGAAATTGGAAGAGTTGAATATTCACCTTGGGCAGGTCGAAGAAAAGAAGGATGAGATCATCAAGCTGCAGAATGGTAAGGCAGGGAATGTATATATCATCAGCAACCTGGGATCCTTTGGTGACCATGTATTCAAGGTTGGCATGACTCGACGACTTGATCCTCAGGAGCGTGTTGATGAACTTGGTAGTGCAAGTGTGCCCTTTAAATTTGATGTTCATAGCTTCATTTTCTCAGAAGATGCTGTTGGATTGGAGAATGAATTACATAAGAGACTACATAGTAGAAGGATGAACAAGGTAAATTTAAGAAAGGAATTCTTTGATATTACCTTGGATGAACTGGAAGCACTGGTAAACGAAATTAATCCTACTGCAGAATTCAATCGTACCATGCTTGCTGAGGATTATAAGATATCAATATCGATAGGAAATCAGGATCTCCCACTCTCCGATACAGATTCTGATTTCCAAAATCAAGACGATGAAGAAGAG
>SAAM01000103.1 GCA_009929415.1 Clostridia bacterium
ACGCAGCCGTCCTTTGCGATATTACCCCACAGGATCGCGATTCCGCCGTTTTCGCTGTAAGGATTCTCTATAGGCCTTATGATCTGAGGTTTTCTGTTGTATGCTCCCCTGAGATTTTCGCCAAGGGTTGCTCCGGTTGCAGTTATGACATCGGTGTTTATGAAGCCTTTCTTCACAAGCTCGCTGTATACAGCGCTTATTCCGCCGGCCTCGTTGAGGTCCTGAATATGAGCCTCTCCTGCAGGGGCAAGATGGCACAGATTTGGAACCAGGTTGCTTATCTCGTTTATGAGCTCAAGATCCAGCTTTACCTGAGCCTCGTGAGCTATGGCGAGAAGATGAAGCACGCTGTTTGTAGAGCATCCAAGCGCCATCTCCGCGCACAGTGCATTCCTGAAGGCATCTGGAGTGAGGATATCTCTTGGCCTGATGTTCTTCTCAAGAAGCTCCATTATCTTCATGCCGCTTTTCTTTGCCAGCTGTATCCTCTGGCTGTGCACTGCAGGCACGGTTCCATTTCCCGGAAGCGCAAGTCCGATCGCCTCTGACAGGCAGTTCATGCTGTTGGCCGTGTACATGCCTGAGCATGAGCCGCATCCAGGGCATGAATTGTTTTCAAACTCGGCAAGCTCCGCGTCGTCAATAAGGTTTGCCTTTCTTGCTCCGGCCGCCTCGAACAGCACGGAGAGGCTTACTTCTCTTTCACCGACCTTGCCTGCGAGCATAGGACCGCCGCTGGCCACTATTGAAGGGATATTGATCCTGGCTGCTCCCATTATCATTCCCGGCACTATCTTGTCACAGTTTGGAACAAGAACGAGGGCATCGAAGCAGTGAGCGTTCGCCATTGTTTCCACAGAGTCTGCTATTAGCTCTCTTGAGGCAAGGGAATATCTCATTCCGTCGTGTCCCATGGCAATTCCGTCACATACTCCTATTGCAGGAACCAGGATAGGGGTACCGCCCGCCATCCTTATTCCGGCCTTTACTGCCTCTGCGATCTTGTCTAGATGTATGTGTCCCGGTACTATTTCACTGTGAGCAGAGACAACGCCTACGAGCGGTCTTGAAAGCTCTTCCTCGGTATATCCCATCGCGTAGAAAAGGGAACGGTTGGGGGCTCTTTCGGCCCCTCTTGTAACCTGATGACTTCTAAGTTCCATATATGCCTCCTATTTTTTAAGCCAGCTCATCATGTTTCTTAACTGTGTTCCTACAGCCTCAAGCGGGTGTGACGCTTCAACTCTTCTTGTAGCAAGGAACTTGGCTCTTCTTCCAGCCTTGTTCTCAGCAACCCATTCGCTTGCGAACTCTCCTCTTTGTATCTCGGAAAGGATCTTCTTCATTTCCTTTCTCGTATCTTCTGTTATTATCCTTCTTCCTGTCCTGTAGTCTCCGTATTCAGCTGTGTCTGAGATAGAGTATCTCATCATGGCGAATCCGCCGTCATTTATCAGGTCAACTATAAGCTTCATTTCGTGGATACATTCAAAGTAAGCCATCTCAGGCGCATATCCTGCTTCTACGAGAGTATCAAATCCTGCTTTCATAAGCTCTGTAACTCCGCCGCAAAGCACTGCCTGCTCTCCGAAAAGGTCTGTCTCAGTCTCTTCCTTGAATGTAGTTTCAAGTATTCCGGCTCTTCCGGCTCCGATTCCTGCAGCATATGCCATAGCAAGATCCTTGGCTTTTCCTGAATAATCCTGATGGATAGCGATAAGCGAAGGCACGCCTTTTCCTTCCTGATACTGCGTCCTTACCGTGTGGCCAGGTCCCTTTGGAGCTACCATTACAACGTCTACATTTTCAGGAGGCGTTATCTGAAGGAAGTGGATGTTGAATCCATGAGCAAACATAAGGCAGTCGCCGTCATTAAGGTTTGGAGCTATGTCGCTGTAGTATACATCAGCCTGTCTTTCATCTGGAAGAAGCACCATAACCAGCTGAGCCTGCTTTACCGCATCTGATACCTCTGCAACTCTGAGGCCCTGAGCTTCAGCCTTAGCGCGGCTTGGAGAATCTTTTCGAAGACCTACCACAACGTCTACTCCGCTTTCCTTAAGGTTTAAGGCATGGGCATGTCCCTGTGATCCGTATCCTACAACTGCTACAGTTTTTCCATTAAGTAAATCTAAATTGCAATCCTTTTCATAGTACATTTTTATCATTTTCTTTTCCTCCATTAGTTTTAATATAGTTTGATTTTTTAAACAAAGCTTATCCTATAGTGTTTCCTTCACGTCTGTGGAGCTTGTCAGGCTTCCTCTTTCCATGCCTGTGACTCCGGTGCGGCATGATTCTATAACTTCATAGCCCTTCATCACATTAAGGAAGGCATCTATCTTGCTTTCCTTTCCGGTAAGCTCCAGTATCATGGAATCTACATTCAGGTCGAGTATCCTTGCTCCGAATACCTCTGCGATTTCCTTGACATTGGTCACCTGAGCGTCTCTTATCTTGACCTTCAGGAGCAGCAGCTCTCTGAAAATCGACGAGTCATCCTCAAGCACGAAGGTCTTTCGAACCTCCTCAAGCTTCTCTGTCTGCTTTATCAGCGACTCTACTGAGTCCTGATCTGCTATGACTGAAAAGGTCATCCTGGATATGTCGTCCTCTGTAGTCGTGGACGTAGTTATTGAATTTATGTTGAATCCCTTGCGGCAGAAAAGGCTTGAAATCCTTGCCAGCACTCCGGGATGGTCATAAACTATCATGACAAGTACATACTTCTTCATGCTAAGTCTCCTTTCTATGCAAGCATTACATCATCTATTGATTTTCCTGCAGGTATCATAGGGAATACAGATTCATCCTTGTCGATAATGCAGTCTATGACTGTCGGGCCATTTTTGTTTTCAAGCGCCATTTCGAGCGCTTTTTCGAACTCTGAAATCGTTGAGGCTCTGTATGCAGTCCCTCCGAAGGCTTCGGCCACCTTAACGAAATCAGTCTTTCTTTCAAGAGATGTACATGAGTATCTCTTTTCATAGAATTTGGTCTGCCACTGCCTTACCATACCCAAAACTGAGTTGTTGAGAACTATGGTTATTACCGGAAGCTCATAGCTTACAGTCGTGCAGAGCTCGTTGAGGTTCATGTGGAAGCTGCCGTCGCCTGTTATGTGTATAACCCGGCTGTCCGGATTTCCTATTTTGGCACCTATAGCGGCGCCGTACCCATAGCCCATTGTCCCAAGACCTCCCGATGTAAGGAATGATCTAGGCTTTGTCCTTCCGCAGTACTGTGATGCCCACATCTGATGCTGTCCTACGTCTGTGGCGATTATAGTGTTTGAATCAGTTACTTTCTCAAGAACGGAGAAGAGCTGATGAGGCTTTATTACCTCGTCTGAGTCCTCGGGCTTGTAGTCTAGCTCCTCCTGCCAAATGTTTATCTGATCCATCCACTGATTATGCTCGGCAGGTTTTACAAGAGGAAGCAGGTCATTAAGTACGTCGTGCATGTTTCCTATGATGCCTACGTCTATCTGAACGTTCTTGTTGATTTCACTTGGATCTATATCTATGTGCACTATCTTAGCTCCGTTTGCAAATTTGCTCACATCAGTTGCAACCCGGTCTGAAAAACGTGCACCTACTGCAAGGAGAAGGTCACAGTTCTTTACTGCAAGCCCTGCAGAGACTGTGCCATGCATCCCAACTATTCCGATATTCAGAGGATCGCTGTAGCTGAGCACTCCAGAGCTCATGATTGTATGACATGAAGGCAGGTTTGCCTTGTGAACCAGGTCATACAGAATCTCTGATGCATCTGCCGATACAACGCCGCCGCCGTAATATACAAGAGGTTTTCTGGCGTTATTCACAAGCGCTGCGGCCTCTTTTATCTGATCTTGCGTATACAGGTTCTTAGTTCTTGCAGCTTCTGCTGCTTTTGAAACGAACTCGCATTTCTGAGCAGTTATATCCTTTGGCACATCCACAAGCACAGGGCCCGGTCTACCTGATTTTGCTATCCTGAAAGCATCTCTGAGGTTGTCAGCTAGATTCTCGACCTTTCTGACTGCAAAGCTGTGCTTTGTTATAGGGAATGATATACCTTCGGTGTAAACCTCCTGGAAGCTGTCCTTTCCAATAAGATCGCATGATACGTTGCCTGTTATAACCACCATGGGGATAGAGTCCATATATGCAGTAGCGATGCCTGTGACCGCATTGGTAGCTCCTGGTCCTGATGTAACGAGTACTACTCCTGTCTTACCGGTAGACCTTGCGTATCCGTCTGCAGCATGAGTAGCTCCCTGCTCATGTGCAGTTGTGACGTGTGATATTCTGTCCTGGTATTTGTATAGTTCATCGTATATGTTGAGGACTGTTCCTCCCGGGTATCCAAAAATCGTATCTGTTCCCTGTTCCAACAGCACTTCTGCTATTATCTGTGATCCTGTTAACTGCATTTAATGACCTCCTTTTTTAAAAGTGTAATATTTAAATAATTTTCTGACAATTTTTGAGGGTAAAAAAAATCCCCTGTCTCAAATCCTTCGCAGAATTGCGATGGATAAATAAAGAGACAGAGGAACAAGCTCTGCGGTACCACTCTTTTTGCTGCACTATGCAGCCTCTCAGGCATCAGACAATGCCGTGCACGTTAATGGGTGCAAACCAGTCTCGCTTATTTTGATTACATTTCGGCGGACAACTCATGGAGGATATTCACATAGACATGATCGCTGCCTTTCACCATTTCGACAGCTCTCTACAGATACAGATCAATGTTACTCGTTCCATTCATCGTTTTTGAATTTGAATTTATTAACAGTATAAATCTTTTAGAAAAAAAGTCAACACATTTTTCTATATTTTTTGAATATTAAAACTATGATGAAAGCAAGAAAACGTTTATTATATTAATCACAAAGATTATTCTGTTTAAAAAAATTTTTCGGGGGGTATAGTAAAATTAAGGATAGATACATTGTGTTATTAAAATAGAATTAATAATAATACGAAAACAGGAGGACGCGTTATGGAGTTCATGAAAGCACTTGAAAACAGGAGATCTCATTATGCAATAGGAAGAGAAGTAAGCATTTCGAATGAGACTTTATCAGAAATCGTAAGAGAAGCCCTCAGGCATACTCCGTCGGCATACAACTCACAGAGCGCAAGGGCTGTTGTGCTGTTCGGAAATCATCATGACAGGCTATGGGACATCGTCATGGAAAAGCTGAGAGAAATAGTTGCTCCTGAGAAGTTTGAGCCTACAGAGAAAAAAGTAAATGCCTTCAAGGCGGGATATGCTACTGTGCTGTTCTTTGATGACTCGACTACGACAGAAGGACTCCAGAAGAGATTTCCTCTTTACAGCAGGAATTTCGGGATATGGGCTGACCAGGCGAATGGAATGGCCCAGCACTCTGTGTGGGTAGCTCTCGAGCAGGAAGGCCTCGGAGCATCTCTTCAGCACTATAACGAGCTGATAGAGGAGGCAGTACGGGAAGAATGGGGACTCGATGCAGGATGGAAGCTGACAGCTCAGATGCCTTTTGGAAACATAGTAACGCCTCCGGGAGAAAAGGAGTTCATGGACATAAACGAAAGAGTGAAAGTGTTTGAAGGATAAGACGTAAATTTTCTGTTGTAAAATCATCAGATTTCTGTATAATATTCTTAATACTTCAGCTGACCGGCTTATATTCTGAAAGGAGTATAGGCCTTTTGATTTTCAGGAAAGAAACAGAGGAGAAAGAATGATAGAAGAAATACTCAGGCACAACAGGGCATTTGTTGAAGAAAAAAAATACGACAGATTCATAACAAATAAATATCCGGACAAGAAGATAGCCATTCTGTCATGCATGGACACAAGGCTCACAGAGCTTCTTCCGGAAGCGCTCGGAATAAAAAACGGCGATGTTAAGATTATAAAGAATGCCGGCGGAGGAATTGCGCATCCTTTCGGCAGCGTTGTCAGAAGCCTTATCGTAGCAATCTATGATCTGGGCGTGGAAGAGATAATGGTTATTGGCCACACGGACTGCGGAGTTCAGCATATGGACAGCGCAAAACTCATTGAGAAGATGAAGGAAAGAGGCGTGTCAGAAGAGACCCTTGGCCTTATAAACTACTGTGGCATAGATTTTGAATCCTGGCTGAGCGGTTTTGAGTGCGCAGAGGACTCTGTAAGAGAAAGCGTCAATATACTGAAGACGCATCCACTTATTCCGACAAACATAGTTGTGAGAGGATTTATAATAGATTCTACAACGGGAGAGCTTATAGAAACGCAGAAGTAAATGAATACAAAATTTCTGGTTGTAAAAATTCCGTATTAATGATAGAATGAAGTTATATGAGGCGGGCAAAAAAGTAAATAAACTATTGACAAAAGCCACTGTATTTATATAAAATATAAAGGGTAATTGTGCTCACGTGGCTCAGTCGGCAGAGCGTCGCCTTGGTAAGGCGGAGGTCGGCGGTTCGAATCCGCTCGTGAGCTCCAAAAAATAAAGAACAAACTTACTTAACAATTCTTTGAGGAGGAATAAAACAATGGCTAAGGCTAAATTCGAAAGAAATAAACCACACGTTAACGTTGGAACAATCGGACACGTTGACCACGGTAAAACTACACTT
>SAAM01000104.1 GCA_009929415.1 Clostridia bacterium
CATATTTAACTTAATAAGGAGAAGAATTATGAAAAAATTATTATCAATGATTCTCGCATCTGTTTTGATTTTTACGCTTGCAGGATGCGGTGGCGGAGAAGAGGCTGCTCCAGAGGCTGAAACTGATGGAAAAACTGTAAAGGTTGGAGTCAGTATCTACAAGTTCGACGACAATTTCATGACTCTCTATCGTCAGGAACTTGAAAGATATTTTGAAGAAGATCTTTCTGCAGACGGAACGACTTATGATGTTACAGTAGTTGACGGAAAGAATGACCAGGCTGAACAGACAAATCAGGTTAACACTTTCATAGCTGACGGCGTTGATGTGCTTGTTGTGAACCTTGTTCAGGCTTCAGCAGCTCCTACAGTTATCGAAGCTGCAAAAGCTGCCGATATCCCTGTAATATTCATAAACAGAGAGCCTACTGCAGAGGACCTTGCTACTTATGACAAGGCATGCTATGTTGGGGCTGACGCACGCCAGTCTGGAACATTCCAGGGAGAGATAATAGCAAATCTTGAGAACAAGGGAGACTATAATGGAAACGGCGTAGTTGACTATGTTATGATAATGGGAGATCCAGAAAACGTTGATGCTCAGTACAGAACTGAATTTTCAATAAAAGCTCTTACTGATGCCGGACTTAAGGTTAACAAGCTGTTCGAGCAAAGAGGAGACTGGGATCAGGCAAAAGGACAGGAGCTCGCAAATACTGCACTTACTCAATTCGGCAACGAAATCGATGTAATCTTCTGTAACAATGATGGTATGGCACTTGGCGCAGCGCAGGCAATAGCTGCTAACGGACGTACTGTAGGAAAAGATATCGCGCTTGTTGGCGTTGACGCTCTTGAAGAATGCCAGCAGATGGTTAAGGACGGAACCATGACAGGAACAGTTCTTAATGACCACATAGGCCAGGCTCAAAAGGCAGCTGATGCAGCAAAGCTTGTTGTTGAAGGCGGAACGCTTGAGAAAAATTACACTGTAGACTATGTAAAAATCACAGAGTAATATATGTAGCGCAATATGAAGAATTTAGATTGCGTGTGCAAAAGCAAGACAGCACACGCAATTTTTAAAATATTTTATAACTAGGAGGGCAAAATGTCTAATTATCGTTTGGAGATGAAGAATATCACCAAGACCTTCCCCGGCGTAAAAGCGCTTGACAACGTGAGCCTCAAACTTAAGCCAGGAACAGTACATGCCCTTATGGGTGAAAACGGAGCAGGAAAATCCACTCTCATGAAATGCATGTTCGGAATATACAAGATGGACAGTGGTGAGATCTATTACGAAGGAGATAAAGTCGTAATCAATGATCCACTTGAAGCGCTCAATCACGGAATTGCCATGGTTCATCAGGAGCTTCAGCCTGTACCTGAGCGAAGCGTGGCTGAGAACATATATCTTGGACGTTACCCAATGAAAAAGATTCTCGGCGCAATACCTGTCATAGATCACGAAAAGATGTATGCTGATACAGAGCTGCTTCTCAGACAGCTGCACATGAACTTTGACCCCAGGGCAAAGCTCTCTACTTTGAGCGTATCTCAGATGCAGAGCGTGGAAATAGCCAAAGCCGTAAGTGCGGACTGTAAGGTCCTGATACTTGACGAGCCTACTTCCAGCCTTACCTCAAGAGAAGTCGATGCTCTCTTTACAATAATCGAGGACCTGAAGTCCAAAGGAGTATCGATCGTCTATATCTCACACAAAATGGCAGAGATCCTCAGGATAAGCGATGAAGTAACCATAATGCGTGACGGACAGTACATAGGTACCTGGGAATCAGAAGGCCTGGATATAGATTTCATAATTACCAAGATGGTTGGCCGTGAGCTCTCAAATCTTTTCCCAGTTAGAGAGAACAAGCCTGGAGAAGTAGTGTTTGAAGTAAAAGACTATTCTTCAATCAACCCTAAATCTTTCAGAGACGTGAACTTCACCCTGAGAAAAGGAGAAATACTTGGAGTAGGCGGTCTCGTAGGAGCCCAGCGAACTGAGCTTATGGAAGGATTATTTGGAATAAGGTGTCACTCAAAGGGTACCATAATATACAATAATGAAGTACAGAATATAAACCGTCCCCAGGATGCAATAAAGAAAGGGATGGCACTGCTCACAGAAGACAGAAGAGCAACAGGCATACTAGGCGTTCTTTCAATAGAAGAAAATGTTGCTATTTCCTCACTCGACAAATATCTTGATTTTGGCTTCATCCTCAACCAGAAAAAAATAGACAGTCTGGTTTATGAAAACATAAAAAAACTAAGCATAAAAGCTCCAAGCAGTAAGACTCAGATACAGTCACTCTCAGGCGGCAATCAGCAGAAAGTGCTTATCAGCAGATGGCTTGCCAATGACCCTGACATATTCATACTCGATGAGCCTACGCGAGGAATAGACGTAGGCGCAAAATATGAAATCTACTGTATAATAGCTGACCTTGCAAAAGCAGGAAAAAGCATAATAATGATTACATCGGAAATGAGCGAGCTGCTCGGCATGTCAGACCGTATAATGGTTATGTGCGATGGCAGGGTAACCGGATTTCTGGAGGGCGAAAGCGCGACTCAGGAGAACGTGATGGCTCTTGCTACAAAATTTGAATGATGCTTAGAAAGGAAATACTGAAATGGATAACATTGTTAAGAAAAAAATAGATAAGAAATCCGTAGCAAGATTTTTGGAAAATAACGCAATAATAATCCTTATGCTCTTTGTGGCAGTGGGAGTAGGAATCTACAAGCCAAGCTTCGTCTCCATGGCAAGCTTTAAAAATCTTGCGCTGAACACTGCCGTAAGATTCATAATAGCTGCCGGTGTTTCAGGATGCCTCATAACAAAAGGTACTGACCTGAGCGCAGGACGTGTTGTCGGACTTGCTGCATGTATATCTGCAATACTTCTTCAGAAAGCTGACTATACAGATAAATTCTATCCAAACCTTGGCGAAATGAATATGCTTGTAGTACTACTGATCGTGCTTGCTGTATGTGCTGTAATAGGTGTGGCAAACGGTGCCATCGTATCCTTCTTCAAGGTACCGCCTTTCATTGCAACGCTTGGTATGCAGACACTTGTATACGGACTGTGCCTCGTTTATACAGGCGCAAAGCCTATAGGAGGACTCAAAAGGAACTATACCCTGCTTTCGACCTCAGGTATGTTTGAAAACAGGCTTCCCTATATAATCCTCATCGCGCTTTTGGTAGGAATATTCATGTGGTTTCTCTACAACAAGACCCGCCATGGAAAATACATGTATGCAATAGGCGGAAATGAAACTGCTGCAGAAGTTGCAGGTGTAAACTGCAACAGGACAAAAATACTTATATATACCCTGGCTGCTGCGCTTTATGGTCTCGCAGGATTCATACTGGCATCCAAATCCGGAGGAGCTTCCGTTAATACAGGCATGGGCTATGAGCTCGAAGCTATAGCTGCCTGTACAATAGGGGGCGTATCCACAAACGGAGGAGTAGGAAAAATAAGCGGCATACTTATAGGAGTTCTTGTATTCGAGCTTCTGAAGGTCAGCCTTCAGTTCATGGGCGTTGAGACAAGCTATACATATATAGTTCAGGGTCTCGTTATAATAATCGCCGTTGCTCTTGACCTTCGTAAATATCTTGCAAAGAAATAGACTCGATATGAAAAATACAGATGAAATAAAACATGAGCCTGACATAAAATCAATGAGCGCTGAAGAGCTGGAAAAGCTTTCCAGCGCTTTATTGAAAAAACAGGAAGAACTGTCAAAAAAAGAAAACGAATTGAACGAAAAAGAAGCTGAATATGTCAATCACAAGGAAAATTTCTATGATAAAATTAATATTGATATAAAGACTCTTGATAAAATAATCGTGCTGCTGATCTTACTTTTTGCAGCAGTGATTCTTTTTGGAATATTCAGAGCCCAGAACTAACCGGAGGAATTATCGTGAACATCACAGAACTCAAAAACATGCTCCTGAGCAACTCTCTTGACACTAATCTTTCACTGCTTTATTCCCATTCGCCTGAAACTGTCTCCCGCCAGAAAGACAGATACCTGAAGCTCGTAGAGCTCTATGAGGAAATATTCAGCAGCACGGAAAATGCAGGTCTTTTCAGCGCCCCCGGCCGCACGGAGCTCGGCGGAAATCACACAGACCATCAGCATGGTCAGGTAATTGCTGCTGCAGTAAACCTGGACATGATTGCATGCTGCTGCCCAAATGAAAGCAATATCATACGAATTAAATCTGAAGGTTTTGATATGCTGCAAATAGATACTGACGAGCTATCTCCCAGGCCCGAAGAAGTAAATACATCTTCGGCTCTTGTAAGGGGAATATACGCAAGGATAGCTTCCATGGGATACAGGATCGGAGGCTTTGACGCATGCATAACTTCAGATGTGCTTACAGGTTCAGGGCTCTCTTCTTCTGCAGCTTTTGAGGTGCTCATCGGAGTCATAATCAATCATCTTTTCTGCAAGGGAGAAATATCTCCGGCAGAAATAGCAAAAATCGGACAGTACGCGGAGAATATTTATTTTGGAAAGCCAAGCGGACTTATGGATCAGATGGCCTCTTCTGTAGGAAACATAGTAGAGATAGACTTTAAGGATATCAGCAGCCCGATCGTGTCTCAGATTGATTTTGATTTTGATTCATCCGGACATGCGCTTTGCATCATAGACAGCGGCGCAGACCACGCTGACCTTACAGATGAATATGCATCTATCCCTTGCGAAATGAAAAAGATAGCTACATTCTTTTCCAGGGATTTTCTCAGAGAAGTCAGTGAAGATGAGTTTTACAGCAACATAATAAAACTGAGGAAATATGCCGGAGACAGAGCCGTCCTTCGTGCATCTCATTTTTTTGCAGATACAAGAAGAGCATCTGAGCAGAGCCTTGCGCTTCGCAGGAACGACTGGGAAGGGTTTCTTGAAATCTCAAGAGAATCCGGGCATTCTTCATTTGAATATCTTCAGAATGTCTATGTACCCTCTTCTCCAGAAATACAGGATGTCTCAATAGCGCTTGCCGTATGCCAGCATCTTCTCGGAAAAAGAGGCAGCTTCCGTGTTCATGGCGGAGGATTTGCAGGCACCATACAGGCCTTTGTTCCCGCTGACATGCTGGAACATTTCAGCAGCAGCATCGAAGCCTTTCTCGGGTCCGGATGCTGCCATATCCTTTCGATAAGGCCTTTTGGCGGCGTAAATGTGCTCGATATCAAAAAATAGATCTTACTGTTTTTTATCTTATAACTTTTTCACATCATACAGAAGGAGGAAATTATGGCAATTTTAGTACCCGGCGGCGCCGGATATATCGGATCACATACAGTATACGAACTGATTGACAGCGGCGAGGACGTAGCAGTAATTGACAATCTTGAAACAGGACACGAATGGGCAATCCATCCAAAGGCCAGGTTCTATAAGGGAGATATCCGCGACAGAGCCTTCGTGGATGGTGTGTTTGAAAAAGAAGACATTGAATGCGTAATACATTTTGCAGCAAATTCACTGGTCGGAGAAAGCATGACAGACCCTCTCAAATACTATGAAAATAACGTACATGGCACGCAGGTCCTTCTTCAGTCAATGCTTGCCCACGATGTAAAAAAGATAGTATTTTCATCTACAGCTGCAGTTTATGGAGAACCTGTCAGGACGCCCATAGAAGAGAGCGACCCTGCCTGCCCTACGAATACCTACGGCGATACAAAGCTCACCATGGAAAAAATGATGGCCTGGACAGAAAAAGCCCACGGACTCAAATATATATCACTCAGATATTTCAATGCCTGCGGAGCTCACATAAGCGGCAGGATCGGAGAAGCGCACAATCCTGAAACCCATCTTATCCCTCTTATACTGCAGGTTCCTCTTGGCAGCCGAGAATTCATAAGCATATACGGAGATGATTACGATACTCCTGATGGAACCTGCATAAGAGACTATATTCACGTAACAGATCTTGCAGATGCTCATATTCTCGCTGCCCGACATCTGAACAGCGGAGGAGAAAGCAATATTTTCAATCTTGGGATAGGCAAAGGCTTCAGCGTCAGAGAAGTCATAGACTGCGCCCGCTATGTCACCGGACATCCGATTCCGGAAAAAACCACTCCAAGAAGAAGCGGCGATCCGGCCAGACTCATAGCATCATGCAAAAAAGCAAATGAAGTCCTTGGATGGAGTGCAAAACACACAGATATAAGTCAGATGATCTCAAGTGCATGGAACTGGCACAGGAATACTGACCTGATATAAAGGAGAAGCCATGATTTCAGAACATATTGACAGCCTTATTGACTATTCCATAAACTGCGGACTCCTTCACCCCTCAGACAGGATATATGCTTCAAACAGGCTCATGGAGCTTTTTGAAATAGACGAGCCCGATTATGCAGCTTCAACGGAAGCTCAAGGCAGCGAGCCCCTTGAATCTGAGCCTGCAGTTTCAGATATCCTGGAAGAAATGCTTGCCTTTGCTGTAAAAACAGGAATAATCCAGAGCGATACTGCAGTAAGCAGAGATCTGTTTGATACCAGGATAATGAGTCTGGTCACTCCAAATCC
>SAAM01000659.1 GCA_009929415.1 Clostridia bacterium
AATCAATGATTTAGGCTTCATCTCAACACCTTATCGTAAAGTTGAAAATGGTAAAGTTGATTTCTCTGACGAGGGTCTGCAATACTATACGGCAGAAGAGGAGGAAGAACTGACTATTGCTCAGGGTAATGCTCCATTAAACGAAGAGGGTAAATTTATCAGAGATAAAGTTAAGTCTCGTTTTGAAGCCGACTTCCCCGTAGTTTCTCCGGATGAAGTTGATTTAATGGACGTATCTCCAACACAGATTGCATCTATCGCCGCCTCTTTGATTCCTTTCCTTGAACACGATGATGCAAACCGTGCTTTGATGGGATCTAACATGATGCGCCAGGCTGTTCCTTTATTGCGCACCGATGCTCCGATTGTGGGTACTGGTATCGAAGGCCAGCTTGTACGTGATTCGCGTACTCAGATTATGGCTGAACGTGAAGGTGAGATTGTTTTTGTTGATGCAACATGTATTAAGATTAAATATGACCGTTCTGAAGAAGAAGAATTTGTAAGCTTCGAAGATTCGGTTAAAACCTATATTATACCAAAGTTCAGAAAAACAAACCAGGGTACTACTGTCGACCTGCGTCCTATTTGTCGCAAAGGTCAGCGGGTAACTGCCGGAGATATTCTGACTGAAGGTTATTCAACCCAAAATGGCGAGCTGGCTTTAGGTCGCAATATAAAGGTGGCTTACATGCCATGGAAGGGTTATAACTATGAGGATGCTATTGTATTGAATGAACGTATGGTTCGTGAAGATTTCTTCACATCTGTTCATGTTGATGAATATATTCTCGAAGTTCGTGAAACCAAGCGTGGAATGGAAGAGCTTACTTCTGATATTCCTAATGTGAGTGAAGATGCAACTAAAGACCTTGATGAAAAAGGTATTGTTCGCGTAGGAGCTCGTATCGAACCGGGTGATATAATGATTGGTAAAATTACTCCTAAAGGAGAATCCGATCCTTCACCTGAAGAGAAACTACTTCGTGCTATCTTCGGTGATAAGGCTGGTGATGTTAAGGATGCCTCTTTGAAAGCTAAACCGTCTTTGCATGGTGTGGTTATCGGTACAAGCCTCTTTTCAAAGGCTGTTAAAAAGAGAAAATCAAGACTTACCGACAAGGCTATTTTGCCAAAGCTGGATGAAGATTACGAACACAAAATGGCCGAGCTTAAAGGTCAGTTGGTAGAAAAACTTTTAACCCTTACTGCTGGAAAAGTATCACAGGGTGTGAAAGAT
>SAAM01000660.1 GCA_009929415.1 Clostridia bacterium
TTCTTTAGCCTGAGCGGCATAGTTACAAATCTTATGGAAAAGGATATACACAGCGGAGACGTCTTCATCTTTCTTAATAAGCCCCGGACACGAATAAAGCTGCTTCATATGGAATCGGGAGGGTTGGTCCTTTATTCCAAGATACTGGATGGTGGTACTTTCGCCAGGCCGACCAACATACCAAACAGCCCTATTGAATGGAGGGACCTTATATTTGTGCTGTAATAATCAACCAGATGCAGAACACACGATCCATAGCGGAAAAAGATGCCAGGATAGCAGAACTTGAAGCGGAGCTCGAGAAACGTGACTCGATGATCGCAACGCTCGAGAGCCAACTTGACTGGCTCCGCAAGAAAGTGTTCGGCAAGATGAGCGAGAAACGCCTTCCAGAAAATCCGATGGAAGAGCCCACCCTTTTCGACGATATCCTGAGCGAGACAGAATCAGTAGCCATTGATATACAGAAAGCCAAGGATGAGGAGGTTGTCACACGTACCATCGTTGTCAGGACGAAAAGGGAAAACAGGAAAGCCATAGATACATCCAAGCTGCAAGTTGAAGAGGAGCACATCTATCCTGAAGGTATCAATGAAGAGGAATACACCGAACTGGAACCTGAAGTGACCGATTCCCTGGCAATAAGGCCAGCCGAAGTATATATAAAAAGGATAATCCGCCACAAGTACGTCCTCAAGTCATACCGCCAGATAAATGATCCGGACAAGCAGGCGTTCAAGATGGCACCCCTGCCTCCGGCACCTATACACAAATGCATGGCGTCAAGCTCGATACTGGCGGACATAATAATAGAAAAGTTCTTCTACCATATGCCCTTCCACAGGGTCATACAGAAATACCGGGAGCTTGGCGTCAATATAAGCAGTTCGACAATGGGAGACTGGCACGCTGCTGTATGTGAGAAGCTCAAGCTTCTCTATGACAGGCTGAAAGTCGATGTTTTCAACAGCGACTACATCCAGGTGGATGAGAGCACATTGCCGGTAATCGACAATGAAAAGCACCGTGCGGTCAAAGGCTACATGTGGGTCGTGCGCAATGCGAACACCGGAGAGGTCATTTTCCACTATGACCTTGGTTCCAGAAGCACCGAGACGGCACTCAAACTGCTGAAGGACTACAATGGCGCCATCCAGACCGATGGGTATCAGGCATACGAACGCTTTGAGGGCATGAAGGGCAAGAAAATGCTCGGCTGTTGGGCTCATGCCAGAAGTT
>SAAM01000661.1 GCA_009929415.1 Clostridia bacterium
TCAACCGATGAAGCTTCGGGACAAAAAGTAAACGTATCGAATCTCTCCAAGTTTTCTCCACACTAACCTCCAAGACTGACCATTAACTTGCAAGATAGAGATGGATGAAAGTTCTTTAGTGACTGAACTTCCTTTTCAACTGCTTCATTGAAAAGAGCCAACCTTGCTTGTCTATGGTGCCTTACTTCATCCAGGGCTGTCTTTTCAACCTGTGAAGATTGATAATCTCCAAGTGCTGTCAATCGACCAAGCTCCTTTTGAATCGATTGTTCCAGCTCGTTCCGATACTCTTCTAAAAGAGTTGTCGCCACTTCTCGCGCCTTTTGAAAAAGGATATTCGCATTGATCTCCGATTCATCTTTCGGTAGGTACGTAAGTACCTTTACTTTTGCGGCTGCAAGCAACAACCAAACACGTTGTGCAGTGCTTGGAAACAACTTGCCGTCACTGGATAGGAAGAGCGGAAACAATATTTCTTTTACTCTTGGCAATTTTAGATATGTTTCCTCACCATGTGTCGGAGAAGATTCGATCTTGCAAGAAAAGACTCCACATATCCCTAAAACTCCAGCAGGTAATCCATCAATTGTTGTGTGAGGAATCAAAGACCCGATGTGGAAGTCTGGAACTTGTCGAATCAGCTGCATTACTTCACGACTGGCGGTAGACATGAGTTGCATTGGTTGTTCGTTGCCTTGGAACCCAACATATTTATGATTCGTTCCATCGGGCCAAGTAAGTGACCACCCTCTTGATGATTTTACGGCACTGCCACCTTTGTAGTGTAGGTAACTCAACACTGCATTTTCGGTCCATAGTGGTACTGAAGATTCTTGGAGCTTACGAATCTCTTCATACGTAGGCTTCAACTGTATTGAAGAAAGCAATGCTTCACCTTCTCGCTCAACCAAGTTCTCGGCTTTGATTTCCGTTACAGCTTGCTCTATCGCCTTCTCTGCTTTCTCGGGATTCATCACTGCATTGGTTATCGCAGCTTGATACATGGCAGCGCTCTCTGAAGTTTCAAGGACATCACTGGTCTTATCGATTCCTAACTCAGAAGCTACGATTCGAAGTTTTTCTTCCAATACTTCAATGACCCGATATTCGACTGTATCCTGAAGCAAGAGATTGATAGCAATAACCGGTCGTGACTGCCCGATTCTATCCACTCTGCCGATCCGCTGTTCTATCTTCATGGGATTCCAAGGCAGGTCATAGTTTACTACAACATGGGC
>SAAM01000662.1 GCA_009929415.1 Clostridia bacterium
TCTTTTCCAAGAGGCGTCAGCACATATTCTACCTTGAGGGGGATCGTGTTGTACTGTATGCGCTCAACCAGGCCGTCTTCTGCCAGCTCTCTCAGCTGATGGCTGAATACCTTTTCTGATATGGGAAGGGTCCTTAGCGTATGGTTGAATCTGATGCTGCCGTGTGTATGTATGTGATGGAGTATGGTCATTTTCCATTTTCCGCCGATGCAGTGCGTTATGTAATGATATGGGTTTACCGGATTTTTCAAATCTTCCTGGTTCAAATAAGCGCCTCCTGTCTCTTCTATTATAGTGTTTTTATTATACCATATTTTGGGCCCGGATTCAAATTGATTGTGGCTGCCGGAAACCTGTGCGGAGGGTCTATATTTTTTCTGGATAAAAAATATTTAAAATTTTTCAGATTGTTAATTTGATAACTTTATGGCATTGAAGATGATTGAAACATCGTAAATACTGCAATTACAGCGAAGTTACAAAAAGGTTAGTGCTTACCAATAGGTTACTGGCTTACAAAATTGTTCGTATTGCGGTATTTTTGGGCAGAGTTTATACTATTTTTAACAAAGAAAACGTTGTGCATAAATTTGAAAAATCTACATAGTATGATGTATTTTTGAAAGGAGAAAAGATGATTAAGAGAACTTTGGCAGATCTGAAGCCTTATGATGCGCCGAATCATTTCAAGATGACGGCAATGAGGATCCATGGAAAGGAAGAGACCGGAGCTGAGAATTTCTGGGTGGGTATTTCTACATTCCTTCCAGGAGGAGGAGCTGAGTATGCATATGAGGACAATCCTCTTGAGAAGGTATACTACATGCTTGAAGGTGAGATGACCGTGACTGACAAGGAAGGCACGAAATATGTGCTTCAGGCAGGTGATTCGATGTCATTCCCGCCAAATGAGGGAAGACACCTTATAAACGAGAGCAACAAGGCAGCGAGCATGCTGGTTATAATAAATTATCCGAAATAGGCAGAATCAGGCAGGGGAAATTTGACCGGGGGGTAAATTTTCAGATATATGAACAGGAGAAATAAGATGAGAATAGAGAGAGAATTTGTACAGAACATGTTTGACATAAGCGGAAAGGTAGCTATAGTTACCGGAGCTGCAGGAGCGCTTGGAAGCGCGGTTGCAGGCGGATACGGATTTGCGGGAGCAAAGGTGATGCTTACAGGAAGAGGAGAAGGCAAGCTCAAGGCTCTTTATGAGGAAATGACGGCTCA
>SAAM01000663.1 GCA_009929415.1 Clostridia bacterium
ATCACAGGCTGTTGCCTCATTTGCAACCACTTGTGCTGCATCTTTAAGAAGACAACACTCCGTTTGCCGTTCAATGCATGTTTTTATCCTCACAAATCCATATAAAGAGGTGACTGCCAATTATTATCGTAGCGTTATTGTGCCTCTGGAAACCCCGACAGACAGCACTCTTGTGATAGTCAAGGGTGCAATGAGTGGTCTTGTGAAGATATTCAGAGAGGAGTATTCTTATAAAAAGGCCGGAGTAATACTGCAGGATATTTCAAGAAAAGAGTCTACCCCAGCGGATTTGTTCTGCGGGTATGATTCTCAAAAGCATGCAGCCCTTATGGATTCTTTGGATGATATAAATACTAGATATGGACGAAACACATTGGTGACTGCAACTCAGGGGGTATCAAAGATAAAGGCAAACTCCAATCATCTTTCAAGAAGATATACAACGTGTTGGGATGATATTATTGAAGTGAAAATTTAAGTATTCTTACCCAGTTTCTTTTGACAAATATTTTGTATTTAGTATCAGGTTGGATTTTTTCATCCATGACAGAGCCGTCAATCATATCAACTCCGGATGTTGCAATTTTATTCTCTGAACCCATGAAGTCGAATGCATGTAAAGGAATATTTATCCCCAAATGTGCTTCTGTGTCCGAAAAATTTACAATAAACAGAATCATATCTTTGCCATACGACCTGATGAATGAATAGTGTTTATATGGGTCATACAGATCGGATTTTTTGTTAGCATATTGAAGATCATAGCTTTTACCCTCCGATACCGCCCTTTCGGTTGTTGCAATGTTAAGCAATCTGCTATAAATCGGTCTTATGTTGTTCTTCTCGCCGGATCTCCAGGATATGACGGATTTGAGTGCCCAGTAGTCATATATAGAGGTTTTTCCGTCAATTCCGCTGAATCCTTCACTATCCATACCCCTCTCCCCAAGCTCCTGGGCAAAATATATCATAAAGGGCGCGGAATTGAGCATCAGAGAGACTGTTAAAGCAGGAATTGCCTTGAACGGATCTCCTGCATAAAAGTCTGAGGCGGCTCTCACCTCATCATGATTCTCTATGAAATTCAACATTCTGAATTGAAATGGACCCAACTCTTGCCATCTGAGCGTTATTCCATCCGCGGCAGCTTTACCGGTAGTAACCAATTTCAGGGTATCGTACAACCCTACTTTATCATATAGATAGTCAAAGCCGGCAATGTCAAGATATTCAG
>SAAM01000664.1 GCA_009929415.1 Clostridia bacterium
GGTCAGTATCTCTACATCTGTTTCTTTCATTCCTTCTTTTGCCATGAGGCCTATGTTCTTTATGGTCTTTTCTATATCGGCTGTCACAAGGCCTTCTCCCGGAGAGAATCGGTCTCCTTCTTTGGCCATCATGTATGCCATTATGGCTGCGTCCAGCGATGAAGCTATCTTTGCCGCACATGATGGCTTGGCTCCGTCGCATACGATTCCTGAAACGTTTGCAAGCGAATTAGTGAGCGTGTCCTTGATTACCTCGAACGGCTCGTCATGGAGATATGCTATCGCGGCTCCTGCTGCGCACGCTGCGCTGACTGCTCCACAGTATGCACTGAGCTTTCCTATTCCTGTCTTCTGATGTATTGCCAGGAGATTGCTCAGGGTAAGGGCTCTGTAGAGCTTTTCCTCTGGTGCGCCTATGTGCTCTGCATATACTATGACCGGGATCGAAACCGTCATTCCCTGATTTCCGCTGCCTGAATTTATAACTACGGGAAGCACGCAGCCGCTCATCCTCGCATCTGATCCTGCCGCGGTGTATGCCTTTACCTTCGTGGTTATGTCTTCACTGAAGTGCTTTGTGAGAGTCTGTCCTACCGCGGCTCCATATTTATTATGCATGCCTTCCTGTGCTATCTCCATGTTGCATTTTATCTGTCTGTCCAGTACCGGTTTTACGGATTCGATGTCTACAGTATTTGCAAATTCATATATGTTTTTTACGCTCAGGTTTGATCTGTCCAGTTTTTTCTGGGCAGAAACGGCTCTCTGATCCTTCTCAAAAACGGTCTCGCCGTCCTTCAGTATCCTTATTATGTTGGTGTGGCTGTCTGCTATAGTGACCACCGCGCTTTTGTCGCCTTTTAGGGCAGTTATCTCTATAAATAGATTCTCCACGCCCTTTGCAAGGGTCACGCTGCATATCTTCTGCTCAAGGAGCTCTCTGGTTTTTTCTACATGCTCCGGTCTCACTGATGTAAGGACTTCAAGCTCTTTTGAGGCATCTCCGCCTACGGCTCCGAGGATTGCGCTGGTCTCGATTCCCTTCATGTTTCCTGTAGATGGAACTGTGACACCCTTGACGTTTTTTATTATGTTTCCGCTGCAGTGAGCCGTCATTGAATCAGGCATCTCCCCTAGCACCACTCTGGCTTTTGCCGCTGCATATGCTATCGCTATAGGCTCAGTGCATCCAAGCGCCGGAACCAGTTCCTCTTTAAGTATATCTATGAAATTT
>SAAM01000105.1 GCA_009929415.1 Clostridia bacterium
TTTCCTACCTGTCTTGCCACGGCGCATCCCTGGTCGGCATGGCATTCCTTGCCTATCTGAGTCACTTCCTGCAGGGTCTCGCCTATCCTTATTATCTTGCCTACAGGTATCTCATGGAGCTTTATTCCCTGCGTAGTTATGTTCTCGGCAAAATTGCCAAAGCACAGTCCCTCTGCACCCATGGCGGTCATTATGTCTATGGATTCCTGAGCAAGCAGACTTACCTGCCTGTGCCATTTTCCTGCATGAGCGTCTCCCTCGAGCCCGAAGTCTGTGATGAAATTCCCCTCGGAAAGGGGTTCCTTCATTTCGCCTTTTTTCTTTGATATGTTTATAGAAAGCACTTTTGCTTTATTCATTGTCTTCACCTCTTCTGTAATGTCCGCTCTTTCCGCCGGATTTTTCTATGAGATATATTTCTGAGATTACCATGTCCTTGTCAACGGCCTTGCACATGTCGTATATGGTCAGCGCCGCAATCGAGCATGCAGTGAGAGCTTCTATCTCTACGCCTGTCTTTCCCTCGTTGCTCACGGTTGCATATATGTGTATTGCATTATGCTTTTCATCGTATTCAAATTCGATGTCTATTCCGGTCAGCATCAGCGGATGGCACATCGGTATGAGGTCCCAGGTCTTTTTTGCGCCCGTTATCCCGGCTACCTGCGCTACGGAGAGCACGTCCCCTTTTTTCATCTGGCCTTCCCTGACCTTTTCGAAGGTCTCTTTTTTCATGGTTATCTGAGCATGTGCCAGAGCCTTTCTTTTTGTTATATCCTTGTCGCTGACTTCGACCATACGGCCTCTTCCCTGAACATTCATATGTGTAAATTTCACTTTAGCCTCCTATCCTGCTCATGCCTCTGTCTATTATGCGATTTTCAGAAAGATAATGTTTTTCGGGCTTGCTCTTTATGGCAGCGCTTATTATCTCTCTCAGATCCTCACTTCTTCTTATGGCTGACCTGAGGTCAATTTCCTGGTTGCTGTGAAGACATGGCTTGAGCTTTCCATCGGATGTAAGCCTTATCCTGTTGCAGTCTCCGCAGAAATGAGAGGATAGAGCGGTTATGAATCCCACTCTGCCTTTTGCATTGCCATATCTGTAATATCTGGTTGGCGCATGTGGATCATCGGATTCTACCGGACGAAGCTCTGCGACCTTGAGGATTTCCTCACATGCCATGAAGTTGGCCTTTGCATATCCCTGATTTTCACCTATCGGCATGAGCTCTATGAATCTGACGTCTGCATCATATATCCTTGTAAGCTCTATGAGGTCCATGATTTCATCGTCATTGAAATCCTTCATAAGGACTACGTTGAATTTCACGCCAAGTCCGGCATTTTTTGCAGCTTCTACTCCCCTTATGACCTCGCTCAGCTCACCTGTGCGGGTTACGTCCCTGAACTTCTTTTCATTCAGGGTATCAAGGCTTATGTTTACTCTGTGAAGACCGCTTTTTCTTAGAGGTACTGCCATTTTTTCAAGCAGCGCCCCGTTTGTCGTCATGGCTATGTCTTTTATCTTTTCAAGCCTTGAGACGCTCTCCACAAGGCCGAGTATGCCTTTTCGAACGAGCGGCTCTCCGCCTGTGAATCTTATCTTGTCCACTCCGAGCATCGTGAATTCTCTTATCACGGTATAGATCTCCTCGAGACTCAGAAGCTCCTTGTGATCGAGCTGCTTTATCCCGTTTTCGGGTATGCAGTATATGCATCTGAACTGGCAGAGATCAGTTACGGACACCCTGAGATAGTTTATGTTTCTTCCAAAGTCATCAGTCAATCAGAATTACCTCCCCTGTATTCTTAAGCCCATATCCGCCAAGCTCATCCAGCCTCCTGCTGAATTCCTGCCCTCTGAGCATATCTATGAATTTCTGTATGTTGTCAAGCTCGAGATATCTCTGCATGACTGCAAAGTCATATTCCTCTTCTCCTACTGGTATGAAATCAAGCCCAAGCGCCGATGCGGCAGAATAAACCCCAAGGCCGCAGTCACACGAACCGCTTTTTACTGCAGCTGCAACTGCCATGTGCGTGGTCGCTTCTCTCTCATAGCCCTTTATGCGGTCTCTGTTAATTCCCTCTCTGTCCAGCATGTAATCAAGCAGCAGCCTTGTCCCGGCTCCTCTCTGCCTGTTTATGAAGCTCACTGATTCCAGATCGCTTATTCCAATTATGTTTTTTGGATTGCCTTTGGGAACCATTATCCCCTGTATCCTCGTAACTCCCTTTATGAGCGCTGCAGGCTCTTTGATCATTTTTTTGACGCTCGAAACATTATAGGTGCCGTCAGGACTGAGAAGATGCACTGGCGCAAGATGACATTCTCCCTTTTTAAGCGACATCAGTCCTGCAAGAGATCCTGTATGTGAGCTCGAAAGCTGAAATCCGTCACCTCTTATCGCTGATATGTCGTTTATTATATCAAGTATCATGTCATGGCTGCCTATGCTTACTATAGTCTTTTCGAGCTCGTTTTTTGGTCTTACGAGCCTTACGCTTACGGTCTCGTTTGCCTCCACGCCCTCGCTGTTCTGAGGTATTATGCAGAATCCATCGCTCCTTACGAGCGACATGGCTGCTCCTGCGCCCCTTGAAAGCGGAGTCGCCACGAATTTGCCGTCAACGCTCCCTACCTTTACCCTCACATACTCCTGATGCTTTAGAGATGAGACTATCCTTCTTGTTGACAGCGCCTCTATCACATCGCCCTGCGCATTCTCTCTGTGAGACATCTTCATGAGCAGCGGAGTTACGAATTCTTCAAATACTATATATGCCGAAACCGGATAACCCGGGATTCCTATTACAGGAACATTGCCAATCCTTGCAAGTATCGCAGGCTTGCCAGGCTTTATGGCTATGCCGTGCACGAATACTTCTCCAAGCTCTCTGAGTATTGCGGAGGTAAAATCCTCCCTGCCTGCGCTCGAGCCTGCATTTATTATCAGGATGTCGCAGAGCTGCGAGAGGCTTGTTATCTCTTTTTTCAGGGTATCGTAATCGTCTTTTACGGGAGGTATCCTTACTGCAGAGGCTCCGCACTGGGTGACCATCGCCTCAAATACCCTTGAATTGGATTCTATTATATCTCCTGAGCGAGGCTCGGCATCAGGCTCTATCATCTCTGTCCCTGTCGGCATTATCCCGACTGTAAGCTTTTTGTATACTTCGATTTCAGTTATTCCTGCCGAAAGAAGCACGCCTATGTCCATTGGCCTTATTTCATGATTTGATGGAATTATGAGCTCGGTCGCTACTATGTCTTCGCCTATGGGCCTTACATGCTGCCACGGATGCGCCGGCTCTGTTATTTCAAGATGTCCATCCTTCTCTATTATATCCTCTGCCATTATCACACAGTCAAACGGATCTCTCAGAGGGTCTCCCGTGTCAACCTGCTCAAAGCTGCCCTCCTCAAGCACGAGAGGCGCCTCCTCGCTTGCCTGCCTTGTATAGTCTGATACTGTCATTATACCATCCATAGCGGCGCAGTTGTACAGCGGAGATGAATGCCTTGCATGGACAGCTCGTGAGCTGATCCTGCCAAGGCTTTGTATAACCGGGATTGTTTCTTTCTTTGATTCGCCCGTCAATCCTCTGAGCGCGTCTTCATATATTTTTTTTGCCTCTTCTATCGGCGTGTTAGTAAGATACAGATTTCTTTTTGCCATAAGATCACCCCAATTGCCTTACCCTGACAATCTCATCCTTTCTAATCCCTTCGCAGTTCTTGTCTATGACTATATATCCGTCAGCCTTGCTCAGGCTGGTTATCAGCCCTGATTTGCCATACACAGGCTCGGCTGTCCATTCGCCTTCTTCTTCCATAAGCCTTGCAAGAAGGTATGTCTGTTTTCCCGGCGATGACGCTATGTTGGTCTTCATCCTTGCATATATATATGGCTGTGGCTTTTCGGCTCTGAGGTTTCTTATTGCCTCTGCGACTATCACATCAAATACTATCATCGCTGATACTGGATGGCCCGGAAGCCCTATGTACCAGACTCCGTCTGCTGCTCCCAGTATCGTAGGCTTTCCCGGCTTTATCGCAAGGCCGTGAGTGAATACCCCGGGACTTCCCATGCTGTCTATGACTTTTTCGCTGTAATCCTTTGCTCCCTGCGAGCTGCCCCCGGACATCACCACTATGTCGCTGTCCTCTGAAGCTTCTCTGAGCGCCTCTGTAAGGAGCTGTTCATCGTCCTTTATTATCCTGTGGCGCATTATCCTCATTCCAAGCTCAAGCGCCATGGCTCCTACTCCGTACCCGTTTATGTCCCTCACGAGCCCCGGCTCGTATTTGTCTGCGGGATCTATTATCTCGTCTCCAGTAGAGAATATCGAGATCCTCAGCTCGGGAAATACCTCTGCCTCGCTGTAGCCTGCTGCTGCAAGGACTCCTATCTCCCTGGCTCTTATCCTTGTTCCTTTTTTGAGCACCGTATCTCCGGCTCTCACGTCTTCTCCTCTCAGAGTGACTCCCTGCCTGTAGGCTGATGGCTCGTATATGGCTATTTCGCCCTCTCCAAACAGCTCTGTGTGCTCTATCATGACCATTGCATCTGCACCCTCTGGCATCATTCCGCCTGTAGGAACATATGCGCACTCTCCGCTCTTTATTGACGTTTCAGCCATCTTGCCCATCTCCACGCTTGTCCTGAGCTCAAGCAGAGTCGGCACTGATTCTGATGCTCCGTATGTATCTGCGGATCTGACTGCATATCCGTCCACCGTAGAACGATTAAAATTCGGAACATCCTCTGCGCTTACGGCATCGCTGAAGAGTATCCTCCCATATGCTTTATCAAGTGGGACTTTATCAGGTACGATGTTCCACTCTGATTTTATGTAATCCATGGATTTTTTCAGTGCATCTTCGACAAAATCCACTTTTAACAGCTTCATATTCTGTCCTCCTTATTTAACGTCTTTAAGCGTATTTTAACACTTAATAGAATTTTTGTACATACGAACGGCGTGATTTTATCACAGTTTTCTGTATATTCAAACTATGTATGGACGTAACAAAAAAACCGTGTGCGCTTAAGCATTCACGGTTTTCAATAATTAATTGGTGCGAGCGATGGGACTTGAACCCATACGTAAATTCATACACATGCCCCTCAAACATGCCTGTCTGCCGGTTCCAGCACGCTCGCCCGACTTAATTATTGTACAATTTTTTTTTATTTTTGTCAATGGGAAATGTAAATTTTTTCTATTCCATTATAAATTTCATAATCTGTCGGCTCCAGCTCACCTGAAAGCCTGTTGTTTATGACAACATAATCGTTCTTGTAGCCCACTCCGATGTAAGGAAGGTTTTTTATTATCTCTTCCTGTATCTTCTGGTATTTTGATTTGAGTGCCTCTTTTGAGGTCGTAGCCTTTACTTCTGTCATGAGCGCATTAATGTCCTTAGGATCATATCCGAATACTGCGCTGTAGGTATTCATCAGCCTTGTCACATTTTTGTCCACAGGGACATTGTACTCAGCCACTAGGATATTGAAGTTCTTTGCCGAGACTATGCCTGCGAGCTCGCTTTTGGCTACGGCTCTGACCTCTACCTCAGGACTTATTCCGGAGGTCTCCATCTTGTTCTTTATTATATAGGCCAGCCTGTGCTTCATAGGGTCATCCTTGTCTGTAAGGATTACTATTTTCTCCTTCAGCCTGAGTGAAGACTCCTTTGCCGCCTCATCCTTCTTCACGGCGTAGATGTTCCCGGTAGCCAGATTCAGCTCCGATTTCGTATTTACAGGCATGAGATTTAGATTCAGAGTGTCTCTGTATGCATCCTGAGATATCTTTTCAAGATCGAGCAGCTTTGCAATCTCTATCCTGTTTGCCTTCTGATCGAAAGGAGCTCTGGCCGAATTGAATATTATCATCTCAAATTTCCTGCTCTCATAGCTCTTTACCTTGAATATGTCATACTGATATTTGCTAAGCTGGTAATAGTCGCTGTCTATCATGTCTATGTTTGATGCTATGAACATGTTCTGCCTTATTTCCTTTGAGTCGAATATGCTGACCTCGATCTTTTCGATGTACGGCTTTGGACCATAGTATCCGGAGCTCCTCTGCAGGACGAATTTCTTTCCCTGCTTGTATTCTATGACCTTGTACATCCCGTTTCCTATCACCCCGAACTTTCCGTCATTAAAGACGGTGCTCGTGTTGTTCTCAGATTTTGAGCTCACTACAGGAAATATCATGTTGTATATTTCAAGCGAATTCGGATTCTTTAGCTTAAGGGTGACCCCTCCGCTTCGGGGAGAAACTGATTCAATATTTGCGACGAGCGTGCCGTAAGGGCTCTGAGGTATCTTTTTTATGGCGTTTATGGTGTATTCCACGTCAAATCCAGTTACCCTGCTGCCGTCATGCCATTTTGCCTCCGGATTGAGATTTATGCTCAGTTCAGACGCATCCTCGCTGTATGAATATCCTGATGCAAGCTCGTTCTGGAGATTGTAGTTCGAATCATACTCAAAGAGCGAGTCATAT
>SAAM01000665.1 GCA_009929415.1 Clostridia bacterium
TTTTGTCGGCACGTCCAAAGCCTCTTGGAAATGGAAGTGCTGAGGTTGGTAGTCAACTTTCATATCCCTTACTTCTCCATCCCTGTTCTTCTCAACACAAACGTAAGAATCTTTGATCGCTTGCGTTTTCTCGTCTTTGATATTGTAAATCATCATAGCAACGTCAGCGTCTCTTTCAATCTGCGTAGAGTCTGAGAAGTCTGATAGCTTCGGCTTGTTGCCTTCAGCGTCACGCCTCAACTGAGCCGCACAGATAACAGGCAAGTCTAACTCAACTGCAAGTTGCTTCAGCCTTCTGCTTATCTCTGCCACTTGCTCATTACGTTGCAACTTCTTATCCATCGGGTCAAGGAGTTGGATATAGTCAACAAAAATAGCTTCGATATTGTACAGCCGCTTGAACTCATAAGCTAATGATACAAGCTTGTAGATAGGCAAACCACCCTCATAGTAGATGTGCATTTTCTTGTCATAAAGCAATTGGGAGGCATTGAAAAGACTATCATAATCAGCCTTTGTTATAATCCCATTCATAAATTGCTTGCTGTTCAATCTACCCTTGCGGATAAGCATCCTGTTTGACAACTCAACCTCTGCCGATTCTGAAGTAAAGAACGCACAAGGCTTTGTGCAATCCATTGCAAAGTTCATCAGCAACGTACTCTTACCTTGAGACGGTCTTGCCCCAACATAATACAGTCTGCGCTTCTGGAAACCACCAAAGATATCATCCAGCTTTCTGAATCCTGTATGAATCCCAGGAATGTCATTCCTATTCTTCCGTTCCTCAAACTCGTTCAATGAAATATCTATGCACTGACCAAGCGTCTTTACCTCATTGGTGGCACGAACCTTTGCAGAAGAAATTGACTCTGAGAACATAGCTATCATATCATCGGCAGGGAGCGCACCTTCAAGAATCTTTTCGGCAGCTTTTCTGATTTTCGCCTGTCTTGACTGTTCGATTATCTGCTTCTCGTAGTACCGCCATTGGGCAACGATGATATCAGTAGACTTGTAGTCGATAACCTTTCCCAAGCTGATACCTGTTTTCTTTGAGATTGACAACTCGTTTATGACTTCTCCAACATAGTTGATGGCCTTCATTGCAGAGAATATTTCACGCTCTTCACCAAGTGGGAAGTCGTCAATATCTACCGTTGTCTTTGTGATGATTTCGGGATTCCAGAAAATCTGACCAATGAAATACTTGTACATAGAGCCTCCTATA
>SAAM01000666.1 GCA_009929415.1 Clostridia bacterium
AGAGACTTGAGCTTGCTGTAATATCTGCCTTCGATTTCCGACTTTGAAGCTGAAGATTGAGATGAGCCCTTATCTGCATCCTGAGATGAGCTGTCAGTTTCGCCCGGCTGGTCCAAAGAAGCTTCTGATTCAGTCTCTGTTTCTGCTGAGATTTCTGAGCTGATGGCAGGAGACTCTATTTTCTCACTGCCTGACTGCTGAGATGCCCAGCCTATTATAAGAAAGCCTGCCGCAAGAAATGAAGCGAGCATGAGCATTATTTTCCTGCCTGATGATGAGCTTTTTTGAATCTGTGATGTCTTTATTTCTTGGCCCGATATCATGAGCTGGGGATTTATAACGAACATACGGTCAGCTGCATCTTTTCCTGCGAGCTCTGTCACTTTTTTGTACGCAGAGCTTAGCAGCGGTTTTCTCCTCTGCTCTCCATGTGCGTCTGAGGCTGCAAAATCTACCGCCGAGTTTTTTATTAGGTCTTCGCAGAATGAAGTTATCCTGCTTCCTCTTTTGCCCTCGATGCTCGAGGATGTAAGTTGTATGAGAGCTCCCTGATTTCTGAGCTCATATGCGTTCTGCGGTGAACCAGTAAGAGACTGATACATCTCAGCATGTGCGATTATCGGACTGAATCCTCTGACTTTGAAGTCGTGCACGACGTCACTCATGTAATCGCAGCTTACACTCCTGTCGAATTCGATGAGTATATATCTTGAATTGCCTGTTACAAGTTCATTTTCATTTTTTTCGAGCACGCTAAGATAATCATCCGTTATATAGAACTCCGCTCCGAGATAAAGCTCAAAGTCGGGGTACATATCCATAACGGCAGATCTGAGCAGTTCAAAGGACTCTTCGGCTGTGTTTTGGGGCCTGAAGTCTATAGGATGATTTTTGTGTGGCGTGGCCAGTATTGCTCTCACGCCGTCATCATATGCTATTTTTATCATGTTCAGGGATTCCTGAAGCGATGACGATCCATCATCTACCATCGGAAGTATATGGCAGTGCGTATCAAACATTATTTTTCTCCCTTTCCATCATTCTGATGGTAGTAATAATAATATGCGTATTTTTTTGCGTCAACTGGCACACGGTTTAGAACCACTCCAAGTATATTGGCTCCAACTCTTGCCAGGGATTCTCTTGTCTTTTTTGCCATTTCTATGTTTATGTTCCCTGATGAACAGACGATTATTACTCCGTCTATATATGTGGACATTATGACTG
>SAAM01000667.1 GCA_009929415.1 Clostridia bacterium
TTTTAGGTCATATGTGGGAACTTTTGGAGAGCTTATCAGTATCCTGTTCTCATTCTCAAAAGTTGCCTCCCTGCCTCCGGAGAAGAAAAATGTAACATGAGCATACTTCTCTGTCTCGGCAATCCTGAGCTGACTCTTACCTGCCCTTGACACAACCTCGCCAAGAGTTCTCTGAACATTCTCCTTATCGTAAAGTATGTGAAGACCCTTAAATTTGTCGTCGTAAGGAGTAAGAGTACAATAGTAAATAGGTAAAACCTTCATATCAAGCTCAGGCATATCAGACTGCGTGAGGACTTGAGTAATCTCTCTTGCCCTGTCATTTCTGAAATTAAAGAAAATTACAGCATCACCCTCTTTGATTGTTCCTACGGGATTTCCCTCTTCATCAACAGCAACCAGCGGAGTTATAAACTCATCTGTAATATCACTGTCATATCTCATCTGCATTGCTGCTACCCCATCCGTGAATGGCTCCCCCTCTCCTCTAACCAGCAAGTCGTAGGCAAGTTTTACCCTCTCCCACCTTTTGTCTCTGTCCATTGCGTAGTACCTTCCAACTATTGAGGCTATCTTACCTCCGGTTTTTACAAGGTGGTTCTGAAGTTGTTCAATGTATCCCTTACCGCTCTTAGGATCAGTATCTCTTCCATCCATAAATGCGTGAACAAAAATACTCTCTATACCTTGCTCTTTAGCTAAAGTAAGAAATGCAAAAAGATGCTCCATTGAGCTGTGTACCCCGCCATCACTCATTAGCCCCATAAAGTGAAGAGATTTTCCGGAGCTCTTTACATAATCATACGCAGCTTTGATCTGCGAGTTCTCAAGTAGCTTACCCTCTCTGCAAGCTTTATTAATCTTTACCAGATCCTGGTAAACAACTCTGCCGGCACCAATATTCAGGTGACCTACTTCAGAGTTACCCATTTGACCTTCAGGAAGACCGACATCCTCTCCGCTGGCTGACAAGAATGAGGTTGGATATTTGGCTCTGAGTTTATCAATATTAGGTTCACCCTGGGTGTAAATGACATTCGTATTGTCTCGCTTCCCCTCTCCCCAACCGTCAAGAATCATCAAAAGTACCTTCTTATTCATTTTATTGATTAATTTTGTTGTCTAATCACTGAAGCAGTATCATACTGCAAAAATCGGGCAAAATTACAAATTATGCATAAAAAGAAAAATTCATCTCGCCAGCCTCGCGGAGATAAAAGTCG
>SAAM01000106.1 GCA_009929415.1 Clostridia bacterium
GCCCTACACTCGACTTCTTCGGTTATCTACTATCTCGTGGTAGTTATATAAAGGTACTTGAACCAAGATGGGTCGCTGAGAAAGTAAAAGATATGCATTTAGAGGCAGCGAAACGCTACGATAACGAAGAAAATTCGTGATATTCTGAAAATAGTCGCTTCCTGTACCAACCTATGGAACAAGTACATCATACCTTTGCAAAAGTTTCAGCTGTGCTCAGAAAATTTGAACCAAGTTTCTTTGCACTTAAAATTCGGTTTAATCACTAAATCTAAGCCAAATGAAGATAATATATTCTCCTGAATATTCAGGGACGGTTTTTGTAAAAGCCGACAATGAAAACGGTGTAATGATGGACACGGTAGTGGTGAACACTATCGGTCTTATCAACATACTTGAATTGCGCATGGGACTCCATTATGAGGATGTCTCAGAACATGAACGTGTGGCATTGTACTATGATGCCATGAGTAAATACATGCAGAATAATCCAGACAATGTCTTGGCAGCTTCATTCAAAACTTCAGGATTGAGCACGGCAAAAGCTGTGCTGAACTGGCGCGATGAATTGTGCTCTGCTCAATGGGACTTCGATGGTGAAGATATTAGTGAACGGTTGAAGGTAATCATCGGTATAGAAGAATACTTCCATAAGTTATGTGACAAGGATATGAATGACAGAATCCACATCGTTACCGATCAAGTATGTTTTCAAAAACTTGACTGCAAGAATATGACCTTAAAGTTGGCTGTTGCAAAGGAATTTCATAAGCCATCAGTTCATGCTCTTATTGAGGCTTTGGAGACACAAGGCGCAAGTATTTATGTCATTAATGGGGCTTCAGAGTCTGAAAACAACCTTAGTAAGGTTCGTAAACTCATCACTTCAAAACAAACGGGAAAAATTACTCTCGACAAGGATGACGACTCTCTCCAAATATGGAAGTTTGCTGATGATCGTCTTGCATGCGAGTACCTTTCATATAATAAGATGGAGGATGTTGATGTATGGGTGAATGCGAACAACAAGCAGATGGATAACTGGTTGATGTTGATGGGTAAAGCTCAAACAGGAAGCGTTACAGACGATTGTACACCACAGTTGACACAGTTGTTCGTGATGGGTTTGTGCATGTTTGCAAATCCGCTTAATGTAAATACTCTCATTGAATGGTTGAATATGCCAGTTCATCCAATCAGTAGTTTCTTTCGTTCCGCGCTTGCAGACTGTATTGTAACCGAAGGTGGCTACAGAAATGAGGCTTGCAAGAAGAAGATAGAACAGTTTATTGAGGGTAAGTTTGTTTATCTCGATGACGAACAGAAAGCACTCCCTGAAGAAGAACAGGAAGAAATTCGCCAGAAGGACAAGAATAAACGTCAGAAGCAAGTTTCTGTGTTCCTTCCTTCACTCACATCTAGTACAAGCATCAAGACAAAAAATGTGAATCAGTTTGTACAGGAACTCTCTACGTGGGCTCGCCAGCGTGCTCATCTGATGGCAGAAGCACCTGATAACGAACAATGGATTGAACAACTTATGACCATTGCCGGTATGTGTGATGCTTTTCATATTTTATTAGAAACCATATCTACAGAGGCTATAGATTATAAGACTATAGACTCATGGATGAGTACAGTCTATCAGAAGGGAGCCTACACTAATTCAATTGCTGAACGTGGTTGCCGAACTGTTGTAGACTCACCTGCAAAAATTGCTTCCGTTGCAGAAAAGACTATATGGATTGGTGTAGATGGCGATGCGTGTCAGGGTCAGGAATGTGCATTCCTTTATCCAACAGAGAAATCAAAATTGGTGGATAAGATGTATATGCATCCATGGGCAGAAGATGCAGAGAATAACTACCATGAGCAGCAGATGCTAATGCCACTCAAGATGACCAATGGCAAACTGATTTTAGTAGTTAGGGAGCGCATTGGAGGCGAACCTACCTTAAAGCATCCTCTGATTGTACGTTTGGAACAGCAAGTTGAGAATATCAACGACTTTATACACTATCCAAAGATTGGAGTTGAAGACCGTCATAAGGTAAAAATTGTAGAGAATGGAGGCGTAAGCGCTGAGCTTAATTTTGAATACGCTGATAAGATTCAATGGCCCAATCATCTGAGTCCTACGACTATTGGTACATTGGCTGAGCATCCTTTTGATTATCTGATGGAACGTCTGTTGGTTATTACAAATGACGGCAAGGCTCAGATGGCAGATGCAAAGACTACTAAGGGTAATGTGGCTCATGCTATTATTGAAGCATTGTTTGCACCTCGTGATGACGCTCGTTATTCAAAGCCGGAAGAGATTGCTGAACGTATTCAAAACGAATATGAAGAAGCATATACCAAGGTTCTTGAAGCCAAGGGTGCTGTATTACAGTTGACAGAAAACAAGTTGTCAGAGAAACTGCTTCATGAGCAACTACGAGGTTGTCTGGACACCCTTCTTGAAATTCTAAAAGGCAATGAACTGAAGGTAACTGGATGTGAGCATTATGTAGAAAGCCAGATGAACCTTGGTTTGCCAAAGGCTCTTGACAAAGAAGGAAACGTAAAAGAGCGTGACATGCTTGGATTTATTGATATGACACTCGAAGACAAAGATGGTCATCCTGTTGTATTCGATTTCAAGTGGACAACATGGGCAAAGGGCTATCAGAACAAATTGATAGAAAACAGAAGTGTGCAGTTGGAATTCTATCGTTGGATGCTTGGATGTGAAAAAAGGAATTTGGTTGAGCGAGTAGCATACTTCTTGATGCCCGACGCACGCCTTTACAGTCAGGAAGCTTTCAAGGGCAGACATTGCATCCAACTCAATGCTGATAACAGAGATAATATAGTTCATCAGTTGGTAGAATCTGCAAAATATCGCATGGAGCAGATAAAATGTGGAGTCATTGAAACTAATGGACTCTACGAGGATTTGCAGTATGTAAAAGACACAGAATCGAAGGGACTCTTCCCATTGAAGAAGAATGAAGAAGAAGGAACTAAGGAGGGAAATTTCTTCACGCAGTATCAACTCTTTAACAACTAAGGCAATATGAAGAACGTAACATATATCAACGCAGGTGCTGGTAGTGGTAAAACCTACCGGCTGACAGAGACACTTACACAGCTGATTAAAGAGGGTAAGGTAAAACCGGAACAGGTGATATTGACAACCTTTACAACTAAGGCTGCCAATGAATTCAAGGAGAAAGCAAAGGCATTTCTCTTTGACGAAGGTTTGTATGAAGAGGCCGTTCAGCTTGACCATGCCATGATTGGTACGGTTCATAGTGTATGCCAGAGAATGATTGGTAAATACTGGTTCAATCTCGGTTTATCACCAAACATGGGCGTGATGGCAGAGGAAGATACTACCTATTATATATCTCAGTCACTTGCCGAATTACCTACTGAGGCAGAATTGATGCAACTACATAGCTTTGCAAGGGAGTTTGATCTTCGTGAGACTGATGGTTTCAGGGTGAAATCAACAATCAACTATGACTTCTGGCAAGGACATCTAAAGAGCATCATAGATTTTGCAACAAATTATGAGATTGATGATTTTACAAAGAGTGAAACTGAGTCACTTGACTATATCCGACAGTTTGTTAAGGGTGATAGTAATTGCAATTTTACCTATGAAGAGCTAAAGGCTGTCGTTGATGAACATGAAGCATTTCTTCGCAGCAAGAAACAGAGTGATGCCAATGACAAACGAATAGACAAACTTGTTCAGGCAAGACGTTATTTGCATCGTCTAACTCTCGGAACCCTGAAAGATATCAATTCTACAATCGGAACCCCCAAGGGGTATGGTCCATTAGCAGATGATTTTTCTTCACGTATGGAAAATATCTGGACGAGTAAGATTATCTATGACAAACAAGAAGGTTATATTAAGTTGCTTTTCAATCTTGCCAAGCGTTGGAAGGAGAACTTTGCTCAGTTCAAGCGTAACAAGAACTTGCTCGACTACAACGACATGGAGAAATATATGCGTCAGTTGATGCAGAATGAGAATATTGCCTCTGAGATTGCACTGTCATATCGTTACCTGTTTGTAGATGAGTTCCAGGATTCTTCGCCAATTCAGGTAAAGATATTCGATGCGCTTTCGAATATCATGGAACAATCGTATTGGGTCGGTGATTACAAACAAGCTATCTATAGCTTCCGTGGATCTGATATTGCTTTGACAAAAGCTGTAGTTGATCGTGTAGCAAAGAAAGAGAATGGATGTGATACAGATACACTGGATAAATCATGGCGTTCTCTTCCTGGCATTGTCGATGTGAATAATGCAGTCTTTGAAAAGACCTTTGCTGACGTACTCGATAGAAACAATATTCACCTTGATCAGGTAAGAAAGAATGAGAATAGTGAAGACTCCCTCCGTTATTTCGTTGCAGGTGAAAAATGTGGTGTAGCAGAACATGTGCTGAAACTCTTGAGCCAGGGTGCAAAACCTAATGAGATAGCAGTACTGGCTCGTACCAATGCAACACTTGCCAATGTTGCCGAGAATCTGAAAGATTGGGAGATACCATCAAGTCGTGAAGATTATTCAGTCATTGCATCACCCGTTTACCCATTGGTAGCATCACTCTTGCGCATTGTTGGCAGTAGCAGGGATGCGTTATCAAAGGCAACGGTTGCCATCCTTACCGAATCTGATTGTACCACTCAGCAGATAATCGAGACTAAGATTTTGAATGACACAGATGTTTCTGCAAAGGCTGAAGATTACTTGGCAGACGTACCTCTTATCAGTCAGTTGTTAGCTATACGTCCTCGTTTACAACAACAATCAGTGTCTTCGCTTGTTGAAAGCATGATAATTGAGTTGGATCTGTATGATGTTATCAAAAAGGTAGAGGCAGATTCTATGTTTGGGACATCTTGTCTTCAGACAATTATCAATGTTACTCGTATTTATGAAGATCATTGTATTCAGATGAATCTTCCAGCCACCATAGAAGGTTTTCTTGCTTATTTAGAGAATATTTCACCTGTAGGTAGTGGTGATCCTAATGGCGTTCAGTTGCATACCTATCATTCATGTAAGGGTTTACAATGGAAATATGTCATTCTGATGTCACTAAATACGGATGTCTCGAATCTGAAAAAGTCAGTAAGAAATGAAACTTATGGTGTTCATACCATCCATTCCAATGAGCCATCTGCAGAGAATCCTTATCCAGAGGTTTCCGTGCGACTTACTCCTTGGGTATATGGTACAGCAAAGAACGTTCCAGATGAAATAAGTGGGAAGATAGAAAACTCTGATGGCTTCAAGCGGGCATACCGGTCAATGCTGGCAGAGACAAACCGGGTACTCTACGTTGGAATGACTCGTCCACAGGATGTGTTGATACTTTGTATCGATGAACCAAATAAGAATGCAACACTACTTCAATGGCCAAAGGATGATGGCGTTGATACGATAGTCGAGAATATTCCAAAATCGGGAGATTGGGATGTATTTGGTACGGGTCATCTTTTCAAGGATTTTTCACTTACTCAATCAGAACTTGATAATCTGACTCCTTATGGGAAAATAGATGAGACTGTTTTTATGCCTCTCAATCTTAAGACACCATCGTTCGAGAAACATGAACTTCGCTATCTTTCACCAAGCAGAATACAAGCAAAGGGTGATGTGGCATCGCATCATGACTTTGAGAAGCGCATTCCGTTTGCCAAGCAACCAACGGATATGGCAACTGTTGGTGACTGTATCCATCAGATATTTGCTGGTATTGAGGAAGAGCATCCTGCGTATAAGATAGATATGGACGAGACGATTATGAGTTACGGTTTGAGAGCAGTACTGACAGATAAGGATGCGATTACTCTTGCATGGAAAAACTTGTGCTCATTCCTTACTGAAAAGCATGGTGCATATATCAAAACCTATCATGAAAGACCTTTCCGTTTGGAACGTGATGGTCAAATAATCATAGGTAGCATTGACCTTGTTTGGCAGACTGACGAAGGCGATATTCTGGTCGACTTCAAGACTTGTCCATTGGGTAAGAATGTTACACTTAATACAGATTCAGAGTACTATGTAGGCTGGTATGCAGGTCAGTTAAATGCCTATGAGGATGCTCTTAAAGCTGCTGGAGAAAAAGTACTGAAACGATACATTTATTATCCTGTAAGTGGTGTATTGGCTGAGGTTACTAGCACCATTGAAACACCAAAGCCGTAGGCCGACGAATAAAGGTGAAGACTATGTGGACTATGAATATAATCTCTGCCCTACACTCGACTTCTTCGGTTGTCTACTATCTCATGGTAGTTATATTAGGGTACTGGAGCCGCAATGGGTGGCTGTAAAGGTGAGAAATATGCTCTTAGAGGCATCCAAACGCTACGAAGACGAAGAAAATGTGTGATGAATAGCAAATAATCCTTCGCTGTACCGACCTTTGGGACAAGCATCGCATACCTTTGCACCAGAAAGTT
>SAAM01000107.1 GCA_009929415.1 Clostridia bacterium
CTTGTCGAAGAAGATGACGAGGTAGCTGAACAGGTCGCCAAGAATACCTTGGGCAGCAATGGCAACGGCAATACCACCAACACCAAGACCTGCAAGGGCTGCTGGTACGGCATCTCCTGTTCCCAGGAACGATACAAGCGACTAGAGAGTTCCTCCATTACTTTGCCCAGGAGTTGAAAGAGTGTGCCTATCTCTCCCTGATGGTGCAGTTTGTCCCTCCTTTGGGTGAGGTGCAGTTTAGTGAGATCACAGAACAGGAATATGAGGAATTGCTGGCCTTGCTCGAAGATCTTGGTATAGAGGATGGTTTTGTGCAGGAGCTGGGCGAAAACATCTCCTGGATTCCAGACTTCACCCAGGAAGTTCCCTTCCCGGAGGGATTTGCTGAGGTGCTGCCATACTTCTTGGAGTTGAAGACGAGGAAGGGCTGAATGCTTGTATCGAAAAGAGATAAGGGGGCTTAGAGCCCTTCATGCAATGCTTTCCTATTTCTCCTATCCAACTTCTGGTACAGACGATCATCACAACCCAATGCGCTGTCGCTGATACTTTTTTCAGAAAAAAAGCCTCCAAGCCCTTATCATTTTCAGGAAAGTTAGGAAATTCAATGTTGTTGAAAGATTATCCGGAAAGCCCTCAGATCTTCCTGATTCCTAATCTCAGCTGTTATGATGTGTGGACCTTTTCCAGTGGTTAGGCTGTCTCTATTTTGAATCACATGAACCAAAAACAACAAGGACACCTCCAAGCGGAAGTGCCTTCGCTGTTCCCTGTGGTCAGGGTTGCTGACAACCCTATCCAGATCCTCTTCTGTGTTTCAGTTATCCGATGACAGTCCCTTCAAACTTTTCCTTATTCAGGATAGCCATGGTGTTTGCAATATTCCTTCCATCAGAGCAGATAACCTGCATGCCTAGTTTGGCTGCCCTTTTGCTGGCCACAGGGTCGAAAGGAGTGTTCTTGCCAGGTATCCAGGTGCTGCCAACCATCGCTTTGAATTCTTCCCAGCTAATGGAGTCTAGGGGTTTTGCTTCTGGATTGGTCTTGGGGTCATCGGTATAGACCTTGGCTATGTTGGAGAGGTTGATGATCGTACGGCTTTGGAATCGTTCTGCAAGGATAACTGCATCATTGTCTGTGGAGAAGCCTGGCTTCCAGCCAGCCGCCACCAGGACTTGCCCTTTGAAGTTGATGTGTCCGGTGGGGTCGGTGATGATATTGTCGGTGCAGAGGTCACTGAACATCGCCTTGACCAGCTGTGCATTGAGGTGGGTGGCTCTGATGCCAAGCCAGTCCTGCTCCTCGCTAGGAGCATCATCAACAATATCCCTCAAGGCTTGTTGGTAGGCCCTCGCTGGAGACCCTCCACCACAGACAAGGATGAGTTTCCTGCTCTTGTCCTTCTTGAGGTATGCTCTCAAGTTCCTGTCCAGTTCTTTGAGAAAGGCTGTATCCACCTTATCCGGTGCTATGATCGATCCGCCCAATGAGATGACTGCCGTATTGAAATTATTCATCGCTTCCTCCGCCCCCTTATCCTACCAAATAACAGGGCGGCTCTCAATCATAGAAGTGAAAAGATGCTCTTTTTTCCTTACAAAGTGAGGTTGCAAACAAAAGGTCGGGACAGCGTGGCGTGTGTCGAGTAGAGTGTAGTTTCTTTCTGGTGGGATGCAAGCTCTACTGCCTCAAGTTGCCTCTATGCTTAAGCGATCAATCCATATCCGATATTTCCAGGCATATACGTCAGACAGGGAAAAGGTCTGTTATGTGGTATTTCCCGTCACCCAATGGGATCGATTTTCGTAGTAAATCATGGCTCTTTCCCGTCCTTTCCAACGCTCAGCCTATTTTCAACTCGTAGAAATTGGGTACCTCAAGGCAGAGTAGACAAGATTACGTTCATCGCAACGAATACACCATCCTGAATAGAGTTAACCCTTTGTGTCGGACAGTGTACCTGTCAAAGCTGTTTCGCCCTATGCAGGAGTACCACCCGTTGATAGAGTGCTTCCACTTTGAGTGCAATCTCCTCTTCCGAGAAGGTTTGGGCAAAGATCCTGCTGTTTGCAGCGAGTTCTGTGCGTTTCTCCGTATCGGAGAGCAAAGCGGCAACCGCCGTAGCCCAGCTGTCGGTGCTTTCAGGGGTCATCACTCCGTTGTATCCATTCTTTACCACATCATGGACGCCGCTTGAGCGTACTGCCACGACGGGACAGCCTCCTGCCATTGCCTCGACCAACACCATCCCCTGTGTTTCGCTTGTTGAGGCGAAGACGAACAAATCGGCTGCACGATAGATGCGGGTGACCTCCCGAGGTGCTATATTGCCGGTAAAGACCACCACCTGCTCAAGACCCAGTGCGACTACCCGTTTTTCCAGATGGGAGCGATATGGACCATCCCCCACCAAGAGAAATGTGAAACGTTCTGGACTGATCGCCTTGACCTTTGCCAAGCCTGCAAGCAGGAAGTCGATGTTTTTCTCTTCTGCAAGACGGGAAACCGTAATGAGTAACAGAGGGTTCCCTTTTGCATAGGATGAACGGCATTGTCGCACCTCCTCTTCAGTCCAAAAGTCATAGTCCTGCAGTTTGATGCCGGTAGGAATGGTCTCTATCAAGGCGCTGACCCCGAGGTTGCGCAGGTACTCTTCTGTGGAAGGGGTCGGGGTGATGATGGCGTTACAATGGTTGGCAACGCCCTTGATCTTCAAATGGATTAGCATGTTTTTCAACGGAGCCCCAGGGATCGGCAGGTAGTGAGAGTACCGTTCCAGGCGGGTATGGTAGGTCAAGACTATAGGGACATGACGTCTTCGTGCAAGATGCAATCCTTTGACTCCGAGCCAGAATGGGTGATGGATGTGTACGAGGTCGCAATCGAGTGCCTTGAAGGTGTGTGCTATCTTGGGCGAGAAGAGGTTGACAATAGGGAAGCCTGATAAGTTTGCTTGCAACAGACGGTTGCAGCGAATTACCTGGTCTTTCTCATCGTCGGGTGAAGGCTCGCCATAGGCAGGGGCGAAAATATGTACCCGATGGCCAAGGCGGGTCAGCCCTGATGCCAGGCGGTGGATCGAAATTGGCACGCCTCCAAGAAATGGCAGGTAGTTGTTGGTGAACATTACGACAGAAAGGCTGGTCTGCTCGGACTCTTCCACGTTGAAATCCCTATACAGATGCTCCTGTTTTAGGATCAGCGAATACAGCCTGAGGGAAATGAGTCCGATAATAGTCAGGATCACCAGCAGATTGAACATACTCATGTATACGAAGGAGTGTAGGAACAGCTTTATCCGTTCGATCAATTCGCTGAAGTACGAGGGGGCGTCGGGTGCCTTGATATTTTCATAGGTAACCTTTGCAGGGTCTGTGGCGACACGTAGGATCTGGTAGGGGGAGTCCCGTTTCAGTAGCAGGCCTCCGGCTGCACCAGAGGTAAGGTATTGCACCCCATCGCGCTCTTCCTCAGTAAAGTTGGGGTATCCGGCAGAAAATACTGCAGTTACGTCGTAATTGGCGAATATCTGGTGCAGATGTTCGCTTGTCGTCTCGTCCAAGACTGACAAAGGGTAATCTGTACCATAGCCGTCGAGCCTGAACATCGACCGATTCATACAAACAAACCGATATTGGTAGTGTTCGGCATGATCCAACTCCTGCTCAAGCCAGCGGTACTGCCATTCCCAAGAGGTCTTGCCTGTAGTGTCGAGAAAGAGAAAAAATGCATTCTGGACCGGAAAGGAGAAGAAGTATGGGCCGAAATGACGGTAGAAAAGGGAAGATCCGAAATCCTCAACCTCGCGATCGCCAACACCCATCATGAAAGGTATATCGAGTTTTTTTAATCCCCGGTAGAGGAGCCGGTATTTTGCTTCGGCACCGTCGTAGACGGCATTGCCAAGCGATATCATGAAGGTTGCATCGGTCTCTTCGATCAAAGGGATGATCCTCTGTTCGAAGAGACGCATGGAGTTCTGGATGTTTCCCACTACGACGAACTGCAAGCCGGATTGTTCGTCAAGTGTGGATTCGATCAGGTTGATATTTTCCGCATTCAGGCTCTGGTAATCAGCTTCGTTGACGATCAGGTAGGTTCGATAGCCTATCAAAGTGCCCCCCATAAGCAACAAGAGGGCCAGCAGGATGGTCAGTCGTTGTTTAACCTTCATTGCTACTGCTCAAATTACTGATGAAAAGGCCTGAAAAGGTGACAATCATACCGATTACCACTCCAATGTACACGGTCATAAACCGCCAACTCAAGACCAGTGGGGCAATATCCTCTCTCTGTACCACCTGAGCAAACAATAGGGCGTAGCCCCCTTCTGCAATACCTGTAGCCCCTGGGGTCGGGGCGAAATACATGAAAAAGGTTATCACAACCTGAAAGGCCAGCATCGTCCATAACGAGGCTTGGTAGCCCATGCCCCTTACCAGCACTATGGAGAAAGAGAACAGCAACAAGAGGAAAAGGGCCGTTGCGGCTACGGATAACAGAGCCCACTTGATGTTTTTCTGGAAGTAGGTCTTGAAGCCTTTGCTGAAGGCCCTCAGTTCGGCTGAGAGTTTGACATAGAGCCTGCGATATCTTTTGGGTGAGAGAAGCCTCACTTGTTTCAGTAAGCGCAACGAAAAAACAAGCAGTCGTTTTACCACCCGTATTCTGAACAGGATAATCCAGAGGATTGTCAGATATACGAGTGAGACGATGGTGATGAGGTAGAGCAGATGATGGGTAGAGAACATGCTGAATTGGTTGGGATCGACCCAGATGATGATGGGGGCAAGCATAAAGAGGATCAATGCGGCAAGTATCGTACGCAAGGAGGTGGCAGCGGTCGCCTGCCCGAGTGGCATGCCCCTGCGGGTCATGAAATAGACCTGGATGAAGCCCCCTCCTGTGGCCATAGGAGTTACATTGGAGATGAAGATGTTCACAAAAACTAGTTTGAGCAGGAAGAAGAAGGGAATCTTGGTTCCCAAGGCACGAATTACGCAGTAGAGGCGCAGTCCGTCAGAGAGGAAATACAGTGCCAACAATACTGCCAAGACCGTAAGGGTCTTACCCGATAGGATAGAGGGAGGAAACCTGAGCTTTCCCGAGCCAAAATGATTGTGCATGAAAAGGACGGTCAGGTAGGAGAGTACGAAGAAGAGGACGCCCAGGCCTAGGTATACCCAGAGTTTGTGCTTGTCAGAGGTATGTGAACTCTTGGATTGCATATCATCCATGGTTCTTATCTCCTGAGGATAGCTTCTGCTCTTGTTTGTAGTTCGTCAAGCTCCTGGTCTATGTGTTTGGAAAAGGTTTGGAGTTCTGAGTGTTTGAGGCGGGATGGGATAGGGATGGGTTCTCCAAAGATCAGGCAGACTCGGGAGAAAGGCAGAGGTACTTCCAACTTGTCCCATCGTTTGGATGCTTTGATAGAACGGCTGCTGGAGACAGTTACCGGAACCATGTCCAGGCCAAGCATTCCACAGAGGCGGATCAAGCTGGGTTTTGTCTTGTGGTAGGGTCCCAAGGGCCCATCAAGGGCGGTGCCGCTGACTTTCATCGGCTTAAGGTCATGCAGCAACTGTTTGAAACTATCGAGTTTCGGTTCATCCGGGATCTGGGCATTCTTATAGCCGAAGCTTCTGCAGATCTCACCTAGGATGCTCCCTCTTGTTGACAGGCTGGTGATGACCAGGGCGTCATAGCCTTCTAACAAAGGAAAGATCGGGGCATATTTGCCATGCCAGAATCCTATGAGACACCGCCTTCCATTGGTATAGTACCCGTCCAGGTAGTCTTGCCCTTCGATATGGACCCTCCAAGTTTTTCGCAACAGTCGCGAAAATCTGGCTAGTAAAAAGCCTTTGACTGATATGCCCTTGGAATGGTCCACCTAATGCTCCCCATCTGAAATTATCATGAATAGGGTTATACTATATCACAGACTCAGTATGGGAAGAAAATAAACGAGAGGAGTTAGGACCATTTGATTATGGTACCTATCTTTGTTCCTGGCCTCGGTGGAAGATTCTGAATTAGCATGTGTACAGGGTCTTCTTCAAAGTCCTATCATTGCCTTGTGACAAGGTGCTTGGCTTCCAATAAGGCCGTATGATATCAAGTAAATATCGTATCAGAGGATCATCACCTTGGTACTAGCCGGTTTATGTGCAGATCATTGCTTCACCTATTCAGCCTTTTTTATACCCAAATATACGACAGGCAGCCAATCATTGAAGCGATGTAGCTCTCTCGCTCCCTTAGTAAAGTGAAACTGCAAAGGTACATCCCTCAACAAGGAGCTTGAGCAAATAAGGGGGAGTTGAGTAGGCAGTCATAAGGAAGGTAAGCATGAACAATTTGAATTCGGTGTTGCTGGAAGGAAACCTGGTGAGGGATCCTGAGCGTGTCGACCTGGGAAAGAATGCCTGTGAGATGACAAAGTTCGCCATAGCCGTCAACCGGTTTTTCCGTAAT